>JBKQWF010000319.1:0-44051 GCA_052139695.1 Limisphaerales bacterium | reverse complement strand
TGCTCCAGCAGAAACAAAAAGCGCGGCGAGGCCAGCACCGCCACCATCGCGTGGGCGACGCCAGCTTCGAAGGTTTTTCCAGGTTGGCTGTAAACATCCTCAGCCAGCGCCGTCAAACGATCTTCCGTTTTGGCATCCACGGGACGGCGAAAGGCTCTGCGGGCGAACTTACCCAGCAGCTCACGGGCATAGGCGTGGCGTGCCGCGGGATCCTCCGAGGCTTCGTGCGCGAAGAAACGTTCATAATTGGTGGGGGGCGTCCAATGTTCCTTCTCCATGGGTCCACGCACCACCACGTCCACAAGGCGCATATTGAGAGGATTGAGTTCCTGGTCCTTGGGTGTAAGCGGTTCCAACTGAAATGTCATTTGCTGGGCGCCCGCCGCCCAGTTTTGGTCGAAATCGAAGTGGAACACCTTATTATCGTACCAGCCGAACTCCTTGCGCAAAAGTTCCTGGTCATTAACTTTGAAAACCACGCGGCACCGGCCCGGATCGAACTCGAAAGTGCCTTTGACGGCAAGATTCAGCGTAATGCTGTAACTTCCCGCGACGGCCGCCGTAAAAGTGTTGGAAGCGCACCCCGCCTCGTAATAGGACATCGAAAGCGAAGTGTCCTTTCGTGATCGGCGGCCCTCTTCAGGGGCCTCTTGTTCTGCTCTCCGGCTAAATTGCTTGCCTGCTACGGCGTGCTCCGGGATCACCCTGGACACCGTAGGCACGGCCTGCGCCACGATGTCATTGGCGGCGGCCAGATATTTCTCCAATAACATGGGTGAAACCGTCAGGACGTCCCCGATATCGTCGAAGCCGTATCCGGTGTCGTCGGGCGGGAACTCGGCGTCCGCATTGAAGTCGATGCCCATCAAATCGTGAATGGTGTTTCGATACTCAACGCGGTTGAGGCGGCGAACCGTCACCCGGCCGGGATCGGGCTGGCTGGGATCGATTCCAAAAACCCCATACTTGATCCATTGCTCGAGCTTTTGCTGGTCCTCCGGGGACGGTCTCGGCTTTTTCTGTGGCGGCATCAGCCCGGCACGGGTGTTTTTCAAAACCTTAAACCAGAGATCGTGGTTCAGAATGGCATCATCCGTGGCCAGCTCATCGAAGGCAATTTGCCCTTTCCTGGCGCCATCGCCGTGACAATCATAACAATACTGCTGAAGAATCGGCCGCACGTCCTGGCGAAATCCCACCGCCGCCGGGTTGTCCGCGTCCGCGGCGGAGGCTCCCAGGAGGAACACGAGCGCGAAGAAGCGCCCCAAGCAAAGGCGACCCCATGCAACGGCCTTGCCCGTTACGCTTTGCTCCATCGGTGGCTTCATTAGAGCTTGCAATATACTACTGTAGTGCTCGAAATAAAATGGTTTCTTGTCGTTCGGCGACAAAAACTTGTAGAATTCGTCCAGTCCCCAGGAACCAGATAGACGGCCTTTGCGGCTTGCATTGGATAATCGGGCCAGGCTGTTGTAAGCTTCCGCCCCGTGAAGCCACCTGAAAAAGATGCAAGATCTGTCAAGAAATCCCCTTCCAAGCCATTTACCGTCATGCCCTCAACCAAGGCTGCCGCGCGGGAGAGGCTCCAATTGCGGAATCATTTTTTTGAAAAGCAGATCGATGCGAGGCAATTGATCGAACCGTTTCGCCGCCTTCCTGGAATCTTTTACTTTGTCAAAGACACGCAGAGCCGCCTCATGGCCATTAGCCGCGAGGCGGTGGTACGAATGGGATTTCAGTCGGAGGATGAGAATGCCGGCCGGCTGCCCCACGAGTTTATGCCGCCCGCTTTGGCCGATAAATATGTGGCGGACGACAGTTGGGTGGTCCGGAGCGGGAAGCCACTGTGCAACATTGTCGAGTCCTATTACAACGAGCGAGGGATTTGCGATTCTCTCGTTACGGACAAATATCCTTTGCGGGACGCGCGCGGCCATATCATTGGCCTGATTGGCACCACACGCCCTTTTCAAGGGCGTTTGGAACTTCTGACGCACATCGGACCGGCGGGCAAAGCCGCCGATTTCATTCGGGCGCACTTGGGTGAACCGCTCATGGTGCCGGAGATCGCCCGCCAATCCGGATTTTCGGAGCGCCAATTGCAGCGCCAGTTCATGAGCGTTTTCGGCATTACGGTGGGGCAATTCATTATTCAAACTCGCGTGCAGGAGGCGATGCGTGAGTTGATTCGTCCTCATCGATCCATTGCGGAAATCGCCTTGATGTTTGGCTTTAGTGACCAGAGCGCGTTTACCAAACAGTTTCGCGCAGTCACTGGCATTCCCCCCGGCACCTACCGGAAGCGCTACCTTTCGGAATTCCGTTAAGTATCGGACTGGGCGGTTGAAAACTCCTTCTTCCCCGCCGCCTTCGCCTTCGCCATCTCGTCAGGGCGCTCGCGGCCAAAAGCGGTGGGCGGCAACAACGTCCAATTGGCGGCCTTCGTCCTGAAAATGAATCACGTTCACGCGTCCGCGAGCAAGGCCAGGACAATCGGGGCGAGCGCCTCGCCCAACTGGCGATGCTGCCCGAGGTCAAGATGAACCCCATCCACCACACTTGAAGGCGTGACCAACGCGGCGTCAAAAAAGGCGCATTTTTCTTCTCCAGCTACCTGGCTGTAAGCCTCGGCCATGCCAGCGCAGCGCAATTCAGCGCCCAAAAACTTTGGCGCAATTGCTCCTTTGGGTTTTTCAATCGCGGGCGGAGCCACTACCAGCACGCGGGACACTGGCATTCCTGGCTCAATGGGCGCCAATCGAATCGCGCGAATTACGGCCGCGAGCCCCTGTGCCGAGTGCCAGGCGTTATGCTGGTGGGGAGATTGAAAATCATTGGTCCCAAGCATGACAATCACCAAAGCGAGTGGGGAATTCGCTTCGATGCGCTGGCCAATACCCTGAAGCCCATTGCGGCCTGGTTTGAACGGGTCATCCCAAACCGTTCGGCGTCCATTCAAGCAGTCTTCGATGACGCGGACACAAAGGCCCCGGCCGGTTAATTGCCCCTCCAGCACGCCGGGCCACCGCGAGGTGAAGGGCAATCGCTGGCGCGTGTTAGGGATAATGCCCCACGTCAGAGAATCGCCATAAACCAAAATCTGTAGCATGCGCTTTGAACCTGAAGGATTGAGCCACTAATGGACAATTTGAGCAATGGGATATTTGAAATTCACGGACTGGCGTCCTCTGGTTCTGCGAACGGGAAGGAACGGGAAGTCCAGTTTTATAGTTTTATATCGCTCATTTTCAAAAAAGTGCTAATCTACTCACGATTCCAACCTCAGCAATGCCCATGAGAAGATGCCGATTTGCCGCCCTGCGTTGTTTCCTCGGGCTGCTCATTTTCACGTCCTTTGCGCGGTCGGTGCTCCTCGCCGCCGATGGCCATCCGAGCGTCGCCAAACCCACCATGAGTGCCCGGGTGACCGTTACCGACAACGGCCCGACTTGGACGCTGGACAACGGCATCGTCAAGGCGGCCATCAACAAGAGCAACAGCCACATGACGTCGCTTGTTTACCGCGGCATCAACGCCATGGGCCCTGGCGGGATCTGGGAACAAACACCTTCCGGCCAGGTGACTCAGTCTCTCACCATTGACCCGGCAACCAACGGCGGCGAGCGCGCCGA
Source organism: Limisphaerales bacterium (assembly GCA_052139695.1). Taxonomy (GTDB): domain Bacteria; phylum Verrucomicrobiota; class Verrucomicrobiia; order Limisphaerales; family Palsa-1400; genus PLGF01. Next base: position 40,419 of record JBKQWF010000319.1, on the reverse strand, counting down.
AGTTGCCTTGAAAGGGGTGAATGGCCGGATGGATATCGAGGTGCGCTATGCCATGGAACGAGGCTCCAGCGGCATTTACACTTACGCTATTTTCTCGCACGGGACCAATTATCCGGCCGCCCAGGAGGGCGAAAGCCGCTTCATCACCCAGCTCACCCCTCTCTTTGATTGGCTCTCGGTGGACGAGGATCGCAACATGCTCGAACCCACCCCGGAAGACTTGCGCGCGGGCGTCGTCATCCACGCCAAAGAGCAACGCATTTTAAGCACGGGCATCTACAAAAACTCGGTCGAGCACAAATACAGCTATTGCGCCGTCCAATACAAGATTCCCGCCTATGGCTTCTCCAGCACAAAGGAGCATATCGGCCTCTTTTTCATCAACCCATCCACCGAATACCTGAGCGGCGGGGCCTCCAAGCTGGACCTGGTCTGCCATATGCAATCAACCATCCTCGATTACTGGTGCTCTGGCCACTACGCCGGTGGCGCCGGCTGCAACATCCCCGCCGGCGAGAACTGGAACAAAGTCATCGGTCCGATCTTTGTCTATTGCAACGCTCTGACCGACCCTGAGGTTCCTGCCCAAGCCGATTTGGATACGCTGGCGGCCACCGCGGGCAATCCCACGGTCCCGCCCGCCTGGCGCGACAATGCCATTGCCCTATGGCGGGATGCGCTTGACCGGGCCGAAGAGGAAAAGGCCCGGTGGCCCTATAATTGGGTCAACGGCGTGGACTACCCGCACCAAGAGGGGCGCGGCGCCGTCACCGGGCAACTCGTGCTCAACGACCCGCAGGCAAGCTCCACCAAGCTGCCCCATCTGACCGTCGGCCTGGCTCACCCGGAATTCACCTCCGATGCTGGTGGATTTGTTCTGCGGTCAGGGAACGGTAACAGGATTACTTGGGAGCACGACGGGAATTATTACCAGTTTTGGAACGAGGGCGCCGACGATGGCAAGTTTATCATTTCCAACGTCCGCCCCGGCACTTATACGTTGCACGCGTTCGCCGATGGCGTGCTGGGCGAATACACGAGTTTCAACGTCACTGTCGCGGCGGGACAGACCTTGGACTTGGGCAAACTGGAGTGGAAGCCCGTGCGCTACGGCAAACAAGTGTGGGAAATTGGATACCCCGACCGCACCGGCGGCAAATTCTACAAAGGCGACGGCTCGAACTATTGGCTCTGGGGCTGGTGCGTGCGTTACGGCGACTTGTTCCCCAACGACATAACTTACACCATCGGCAAGAGTGATTACCACAAAGACTGGTTTTTCGAGCAAGTGCCCCATGCATTGTCAGATGCGTGGAAGAATCCTGAGGTCAAGGACCCGCTGAACCAGCGGTTTGGCTGGGTCAAAGCCGGAAGTCCAGGGGAGGATATGTGGCACACCATCGGCCGGGGACGGGCGACCACTTGGACGATCAGATTTACAATGGACAAAGCGCCGAAAGGCGAGGCGTTCCTGCGCGTGGCCCTGGCTGGCGCCGACGGCACTGGCGGACTAGCCGTGGCTGTCAATGGCACGAATGTCGGCGTCATCCGCCCTGTTGCCACCAACGCTCTCCGCTACAACACCGACACAGGTGTTTGGGAGCAATACACCCAGCCTTTCGACGCCGCGCTCTTAAGGCCTGGGGAAAATGAAATGCAGCTCACCGTCCCTGCGGGCGAGCTGACTTCTGGCGTCGTTTACGACTACCTGCGGCTGGAGGTCAATGAGGACTCCAAATTCAGCAGCAAGTCTTAACTTTGGCGTCCGCAGTCGCCGGCATGGCTCAGCTTCGGACCGTCACGCCGGTGGCGGGAATTGAAACCGTATAGGCTCCAGGGTAACGGCGATCCAGATTTTGGTTGCATCACCGCATGAATGGCTTTATTTGCCTTATGAAAATCCCCCATTTCCTGTGTGCTTTATCGGTAGTTTTATTGACCGCTTGTTCGACCACGACGAGCAACGAGAAGCGGGCTTCGTCGAAGACTAACCCTGAAACAGCGTTAGTGACTTACCACGTCAAGTCCGGCAAGGAAGCAGAGTTTCAAGAGTTGCTGTCGCGTGCTTGGGAGATCTATTGGAAGGAGCACTTGGTCCTCGCTCAACCGCACGTTATCGTGCAGGACAAGGAAAGTGGCGATAAACCTCGTTTTATCGAGATTTTTACCTGGGTGAGCCACTCTGCGCCGGAACACACGCCCGCCTCTGTAAAGACGATTTGGGATCAGATGCAGTCGCAATGTGAGGCGCGTGACGGACGTGGTGGTCTCGTCGGTGGGGAGGTTGATCTGCTCGTTCCGAACGCAAGATGAAGCATCTGCAGTTGATTGGTTCGTGACAACTACGGTTTTGACACCCGGCCCAAGATGTCGCGGTCGCGTCTCCATAATGAGCCACGCTCCCTTTGCTGTGGAAGCAACTTCGTCAATAAGGCCGATCCAAGATGGTGGCGTAAGTTTTGGAAACGCCGGTGGCGGGAATTGAAACCGTATAGGACTTGCCGGAAGGATCGACGGAACATTTGATGTAGTTCCCCTCACATTTTGCCGAGAGATTGGCGATGTACTGGTCATCCGTGTTGACCTCCGAGCCGCCCGTCGTATTGCGATGAATCTGCCACATCGTCTGCAGCGAAGGAACGCTCCGCAACGCGGCCAGGGCTCCGGGGTTGGCGCCCTTGCGCGGCCCGTTGCTCATGACCGAGACCGTCGGCGACAAGCTGCGGACCAGGAGCGGGTTGTTGCTCAGGTCCAGGCCGTGGTGATCGACCTGGTAAAGGTCCACTGTTCCAACGGCGTTCGAAGGGCAGACCAGTTTGGCTTCCACATTCGAGGTCAGGTCTCCGCCGAGGAAGAATTTAAATGGGCCGAATTTCAGCAGCATAACGATGCTATTGGCGTTGTCGGTGGTATCGACGGCGTGCTCGGCGCCTTCCGAACACAGCGGGTTACCCAATGCGTTGCTCGGAATTGTAAATTCTCTGCGCGCACCGACACAGTGGAATATGAGCGGAGCGGCATCGGTGGCTTGTTTTAAGGGCAGAACCTGACCGGGACTGATCACCTGCCGGCTGTCCGCCTGCAAATCCCGATACGGCTGGATGCTCCTCAGAAAACGCTGGTCGTTATTGGTGACACCGTCCGAATCGTGGTTTGGAATTCCATTGTCCAGCACCACGCCAATCGGCATCAGTTTGGCCAGGTCGGCGGCGCCGCCAAAATGGTCCATGTGAAAATGGGTGATGATGAGGTAATCAATTTTGCTCACGCCCGCGGCTACCGCTGCGGCATGGATTCGTGCCGCGCTAGAGTCCGGTTGGTTGGTTCTGCTGGGGTTACCCGTGTCCACAAGAATGGATTCGCCGGCCGGCGTGACGATCAGCGTGCCCGCGCCCCCTTCCATGTCGGTCCAATAAATGTTGAGGGTGCCCGCCGCCTGAACAATCGCCGCAGTCGCCAGAGTCAGTATCAGTGCCAGTAGTTTAACGAGGTGCTTACTCATAGCTGGTAATCGTAATTAACTAAAATCATGAATTCCGGTCAATCCCGCTGAAACACCGTGTAGCGATAAATGCCGAAGGTTCGCATGTCCTGCCAGCGCATGTTGTTTCCGGTTTCGTCTCCGTTCAAGCGGCGGCCGGGCACCCAGCGGCCATCGACATTCATGCTCTCGTCGAAACTCCCCAGCAGCACTCTGACCAGCCTCGGTTTGACGGGAGTGAACGTGACGCTGAGCGGGCCGCCGACAAAAACATACTCGCTGGGCCGTGAGTTGATGACGAAGCGGGTTGGTGATGTATTGGTAAAAACTGAACGCCCGCCGAATTCTCCAAAGCCCCCACCGCCGCCCCGCTGGCCACCGCCCTGGCCACTGCTGCGGGGACCGATCCTTAAAGTGTAATCGCCCAGCGTCAATTCTTGCGGCGAAGCGTTAGTATCATCCATCGACTGGAGCAACGCGATAGTACCCTTGCCTTGATTGTCGAGGATCACGGGCGCCAAATAATCCAGAATGGCGTAAGTCTGGGCGAGGGGATCTGGTGCCGGAGCCCCGTTGGTGCCCTGCATCTGCCCCCGGCTACCCCCCCTGCCTTCAATTCCAAACGGTGAAAAACCGATGGCGTTAAACTTCAAGTAAGCGAGGAGGGCATTTCCCGAGGCGGGCGCGCTGCCGTTGGCTTCGGGAATAAACAGCGGATTGCCGCTTCGGGTAAAGCGCTCGCACGTCTCGGCAAATTGCGGAAGGTAAAGGTCTGGCGCCAGGAAGTCTATGCTCGGAGCGCCAAACCGCCAGATGTCATGCACCTGAGCCTCCGGGCAGCCGCTGGGATACTCCCCGGGACGGGGAGTGCCGGGCTGCTGCAACCAAGTATTGACATACATCGGGATGTCATATTCCGCTTTGCCCGCAGCGGCTACCTTGTTGACGTACTTTGAGTAGCGCCAGGCCATGAAAACTTCGTCCACCGGCCAGCTCAACTGCCGCCATAAAACGTCTTTTTCCTCTTGTGTCAAGTCCTTTGCTCGTTTGGCCGAATCCGGCTTGCCCGGACCAAACACTTCCTCCCAGGTGCCGGCGGTCCTAAAGCCGTTCGTTGCCCACAACTCCCGCAGCTCCGGCGCCAGGGAGTCCTTGTGCTGCCCGAGATCGTCCATCAAATCCTTGGGCACCGGTTTGGCGAAAGCTTCGTTCGCGGCAGCAATGTGGTCCCGCGAATCACCGAGGACGCCCACCTCGTTCTCCACTTGCATCATGAGGACCGTGTGCTCCTTGCCGTCCACCTCACGGATATGGCGCATCAAGGCGGCGTAAGCCCGCGCGTCCGCATCACGAGTGGCGTCGCCAAAGGTGGAGAGAATGTTCAAGGTTTGGCCCGTCCGGTCTTTCACCCAAGGGAAGCGCTGGGGATCGGTTTTTACCCAATACGGCTGGTAGGACGACTCGCCATTCTTCCAGCTTCCGAACCAAAGAAAGACCAGGCGCAAGTGATTTTGCCGGGCGTCGTGGAGACAATCATCGACGGAAGTGAAATCGAAATGGCCTTTTTGCGGTTCGATCAGTTCCCAGGAAACGACCGCCAGGACGGTGTTGAGGTTCCTTTTCGCAAGCTGGGGCCAGATTGGTTTCATGTATTCACGGCTCGATGAACTGGAATTGTGCAGTTCGCCGCCCAGAATCAGGAACGGTTTGCCGTCCACCACCAGTTGCCGCGCGGACGGGAATCGTCGCCGGCAGCTCGCGCCGTTTCCGGGAACGCCACGCCCATGCCAGCCAGCGCCAGGCAGATGGCCAGGAGATTTATTTTCATCTTCATATCGAGTTGGGTTTAGTGACAGGCAAAATCTGTATATTAATTTTGCTTAAAATACAATCGCGGATTCATTAGCCGGCCGAGAGGCGCGAGAAATTTGAGCTTGCGCCAGCATCTTGCTTTGTGGAATTGACCATCAGCCGCCAGCGTTTAGACTATCAGATATGAAACGAGTGCGCGAAGCAGTCGTCTGGCTAACCCTTAGCGGGAGAACATCACCATGAATTTCAACTACAGCCGCCGCCAATTTCTCAAACGTTCCACCTTGGCCGCCGGTGCTTTGGCCCTGGCTCCGACCGGCATGCTGCGCGCCCAATCCGCCACCAGACGCTCGGCTGTGGACGAAGTCACCTTGGGCCGCACCGGGATTAAACTCAGCCGTCTCGGCATGGGGACCGGCAGCAGTGGCGGCCAGGTGCAGAAGGCGCTGGGCCAAGCTGAGTTCAATCGACTTATTCATTATGCCTATGAGCAAGGCATCCGCTACTTCGACTGCGCCGAATCCTACGCCACCTTTCCCTGGATTGCCGACGCCATCAAAGGGCTCCCGCGCGAGAAACTCTTTCTCCAGTCGAAAATCGGACGCCAAACCACCGACGTACTCGCCGCCATTGACCGCCATCGCCAGACCTTTAACACTGATTATATTGACAGCATGTTGGTTCATTGCATGGTCAAAAACGGCTGGACGGATGATTGGAAACGCATGATGGACGGCTTTGACCAAGCCAGGGAAAAGAAGTGGATTCGGGCCAAAGGCGTCTCCTGCCACAGTCTGCCCGCTTTGCGCACCGCCATTGCCTCAGAATGGACCGAGGTCCATTTGGTGCGCGTCAATCCCCAGGGCCGCCGGGTGGACGGGATGGAAGAGGTTGGCTGGGACAATATCGATCCGGGCCACGACATTACTCCCGTGCTGGCCGAGTTAAAAAAAATGCGCGCCCAGGGCCGCGGCGTTATCGGCATGAAAATCATCGGCGACGGCCAGTTCATCCATCCGGAAGACCGCGAAAAATCCATCCGTTTCGCCATGTCCCGTCCGGAACTGGACGCCGTCGTCATCGGTTTCAAGAACACGGATGAGATTGACGAGGCCATCCGGCGGATGAACTCGGCGCTGGCCGCGCCGGCTTAAAAGCAGGCCCGTCCGCCCCCACGCCTCGGATTTGACCGCGGCGGAGAGATTAAACCATTCCGCCCACAATGAAAAACAGAAGGCGCGCTGCTCACTGTGGACTTCGTCGCGCCAAACGGCGATGATGTTGACTGGAAAGTCCTCTTTTCAACCGTTGCCAGTCGGATGCCTTTATGAGAACTCCAATTGACCTGCTTAAAAGACAACCCCACGCCGCCACCCTTGCTTGGTTGTTTTGCTGCGTCTTGCTCGGTCCGCTTGCCACGGCGTTTGCGGATCAGGCCATTTATCTGAAAGGTGATGCTGGCGGACCGCGCTTCGACGGCATCGGCGCGGTCAGCGGCGGCGGTGCTACTTCAGTCCTACTCAAGGATTATCCCGCGCCGCAGCGCAGTCAAATACTGGATTTGCTCTTCAAGCCCAAATTCGGCGCTTCCTTGAGCGCTCTGCTCGTGGAAGTGCCTGGAGATGGAAACTCCACCCAAGGTTCCGAACTGAGTCATATGCATACAAGCAATGATTTGAACTTCCGACGCGGCTACGAATGGTGGTTGATGCGTGAGGCTAAAAAGAGAAACCCTGCTCTCACGCTCGATGCCTGTGCCTGGAGTTGCCCGGGCTGGGTTGGCAACGGCCATTTTTGGTCCCAGGATATGTGTGACTATTACGCCAAATGGATTCAAGGTCTCAAGCAAATCTACGGTCTGGACCTCGATGCCATTGGCTGTCGCAACGAAAAGGGCGTTAGCGAAGACTTCGCCAAAATGTTGCGCGCGACTCTCGATGCCAATGGTCTGGCAAACGTCCGCATCCATGGCTTTGACAACTGGGACAAAACAAAATTCGATTGGACCAAGGATTTAACCACGGATGCTGACCTAAGAAAAGCCGTGGCCATTCTCAGCAATCATACCATGGCTACCGCGCCGACACCCGCGGAAGTGCGTCAACTCGCGGAGGACCTGCACAAACCCATTTGGAACTCCGAAGAGCACGTGTATAAGGACGGTTTCGACTGTGCAATCAGCATCGTCCAGGCTTTCAATAATAATTACCTCAACAGCGGTGTGACCAAGATTGTTAATTGGTACTTGGTGGCCTCGGTCTATCCCATGGAGCCTTATCCTGAACAGCCGGCCGCCATGATCGCTAACTCACCCTGGAGCGGCCACTATGCCGTCCGGGAGGCCCTTTGGGGGTACGCCCATTACGGACAATTCTCCAAGGTGGGCTGGCAATATCTCAACGGCGGTTGCGGCAAACTTGTCGGCGGCGGCACATTTGTCACTCTCAAATCACCGGGCCGAGATTACAGCGTCATCATCGAGACGAAAGGCGCGCAGAGCAACCAGAGCGTTACCTTCAACCTCAGCGGCGGCTTATCGGCCGGCGAACTCTGCGTCTGGCGCAGCAGCGCCGCGGAACAATTCATCCCGCTGCCCAATATCACCCCGAGGAACGGAACGTTTGCCATGACCTTGGAACCGCAATCCATCTATTCCATTTCTACCACCCACGGCCAGACAAAGGGCTCTTTCGACGACATCCCACCCGAAAAAAGTTTTCCCTTTCCCTATTTCGAGACCTTTGATGAATACACCCGGCCCGAAGAGTTCGGTTGGCTGCCGCACTATACCGCCGACATCTCCAGTGTCTTTGAACTGGCCCAGCGCCCCGACAAGACCGGCATGTGCCTGCGCCAGGTCCAGGACAAAAAGGCCCAAAGCTGGGCGCCGGAATGGATGCCCTACACCATCATCGGTGACCGGGACTGGACCGACTATGAAGTCAGCGCCGATATCTTTCTGGACCAGGGCGGTTGCGCTGGTGTCATGGGGCGCGTCAACAATGTCGGCGGCGGCTACGGCTGCGTTCCTAAGGGCTACTACCTGCGTCTGGCTGCCGACGGCGTTTGCTCCATGTGCGCCTCCACCGCGCCCCGCGGCAAAGACAACGACTCCGGCATTCGCCTCGCCGAAGCTTATGTCGGCAACTTCGCCGCCGACCAATGGCACAACCTGAAGCTGCAATTCTCCGGCACCAACCTCGTTGGCTTTGTGGACGGCGTTCAGGTCCTCTCCGCGACCGACACGCATTTTGCCAAAGGCATGGCCGGCCTCCTCACGGGCGACGATTCGAACGTCCGCGACACCGCCTTCTTTGACAACCTCCTGATCAAGCCAGTGGGAGCGCCCATACCCAAGCCTGATGTGTTTGCCAGAAGCCAGACACCGATTTACAAGCCATAAGCTTCGATTCGAACCGTCGCGTGTTCCGTGTTGCTCAGCAATTCCAGAGTGAACACGGCGCCTTGGCCTGGACTGTTGCTATGAACGTTCAGGATCGTTGACATAACTGTCGCTCGAATTACACTTCGACCATGAACCCGGAATCAGGTCGTCGCCTCCCTCCTCCACTGCCTTACGGAATCAACCTGCAGTGAGAATGGCGTTTATGCGCGTCTGATGAAATTGAAATCAAACTCCTCCAAACCAGCAACAACATGAAAACACCAGTCACGAGCCTTGGGGCGATTGGGCTGGCGTGCCTGTGGCTTCAGGCAGGCGCTCCTGCGCAGAACGCCAACTCCCCGGAGCCATCCGCGCCGACCAACGGCTCAAAAAGACTCCATGTCTGGTGGCGCGAGGGCGCTCCGGGCCAGCGCCCCTATACTTTGGACAACGAGAAGATGCCGCTCATTTCGGTCAAGGGAAACAAATTCGTGGATCCCAACGGAGCCCCGGTGTTGTTCCGCGGATTGGCAATTTCAGACCCTGACAAACTCGAAATGCAGGGGCATTGGAACAGGGAACATTTTGTCAAGGTGAAGGAGATGGGGGCGAAGTTGGTGCGCATTCCGGTCCATCCGGTCGCGTGGCGCGAACGGACCGCGTCCCAATACATCAAGCTGCTCGATCAAGCGGTAGGTTGGTGTACGGAACTGGATATGTATGTCATGATCGACTGGCACACGATCGGCAACCTGGAGACGGAAGTTTTTCAGGACCCTATGTATGACACCAGCAAGCAGGAAACCTCCACTTTTTGGCGGGCCATGGCCCGGCATTTTGCGGGCCACAACACGGTGGCGTTTTTCGAGCTTTTCAACGAGCCGACCACCTATCGCAACCAACTGGGCCCGGTCTCCTGGGCTGATTGGAAGCGTACTGTGGAGTATCTGGAGGGAAAGGGCATCAGTTGGACGGTCTGGTGCTTCGATCCAGAGTGGGGACCGACGCTGATCCGCAATTGGGATTACCAACTGACGGCCTCAGGTGAGTTCGCCAAAGCGGCCATGAATGGCCAAATCAAATGACGGCGATCATGCCGGAAGGACATTAAACTTGAGGATTGAGGATAAACCCATGAGAAAATCACCAATTGGTTGCAGTCTGTTGATAGGGTTATTGTGTATCAACGTTCCATCACTTCGTGGCGCCGAAGCAACCTCCCGTCCAGTTACGCCCAACGCATCGCCGGAAGCGGTAGAACTGTTGAATTTCATCTATCGCATTTCCGGAAAGGAGACCCTGAGCGGCCAGCACAATTTCCCAGGTGACAAAAACAAACACACATTGGACGCGGCTCGGGCTTGGGGCAAGACGCCAGCCATCTTCGGAAAGGACTGGGGCTTCGCCAAAGCGGGGGACAAGGATTCGGCCTTCGTCCGCAATGACATCGTTGAACAGTTGAAAGAACAGTACAAGAAGGGATCGCTCGTCGTCATGTGCTGGCACGAGGTGCCGCCCACCGCGAACGAACCGGTCACTTTCCGAGGGCGCCGCGGCAGCAGTAGTGAGGCTGTCACCAATTTGAATACAGTCCAAGGCCGGCTGACCGAGGCCCAATACAAGGATCTGCTGACCCCCGGCACGGCCTTGCACGAGCGTTGGTGCGCGCAGGTGGACGCGATTGTCCCTTATTTGAAGGCGCTCCAGGACGCGCATGTGCCGTTGCTCTGGCGCCCGTTCCACGAGATGAACGGCGCCTGGTTTTGGTGGGGTGGCCGCCAGGGAGAATATGGCACGGCCGCTCTCTATAAGATGATGTTCGACCGGCTGGTGCATTACCACAAAATCAGGAACCTGATCTGGGTTTGGAACGTGGACCGGCCGGAGGGCACTTCCCTGAAATTCGAGGAATGCTGGCCCGGTCCTGAATACGTGGATGTTCTCACGCTGGATTGCTACCGTGAATTCAAGCAGTCCTATTATGACGATTTATTGAAGCTGGCCAACGGTAAACCGATTGCCCTGGGCGAAGTCGGTGGCAATCTCAATTTGGAAGTCTTGCAAGCGCAACCGAAATGGGCTTGGTGGATGGAATGGGCCGGCAGTGCCGTGCGGGGCGATGCCACCAACCGCCTGGCAGCGATCGTCAAGGATCCCCATTCATGGAGTCTAAGCGACCCGGATTACCGCAAAGCCATTGCGCCCATTCGCGCCGCTTCCGGCCTGACCTCAGAGCCGCCCGCCCCCACGGCGCCGTGAGATTCTCTTGTCCAGGGTCGATAACTGGACTTTTTATGAAAAACATCAAGCCACAGGCAGTTCCAATGGCAGCCTTCGTCATTCTCCTCTGTGGGCATTGCCTGCTTGCCCAAGAGTGGCCGCAGTGGCGCGGCGCGAATCGCGATGGCAGAACCAGTGCGTTTGCCGTTCCTTCGACCTGGCCGACAAACTTGGCGCTAAAATGGAAGGTCAACGTGGGCAAAGGCGACGCCACTCCCGCTCTCGTCGGCTCGAATCTGTACGTCTTTACCCGGCAGGGAACTGAGGAGGTACTGCAGTGCCTGAATGCCGCCACGGGGCAAACGCAATGGAAGTCGGCATATCCGGCCAATTTCGTTGTGGGAGGTCCGGCTGTTGGACATCCGGGACCAAGAAGTTCGCCCGTAGTCGCTGATGGTAAGATATGCACCTTGGGAGTCGGGGGCATTTTGTCCTGCTTCAATGCCGCTGACGGCCTGCTTCTTTGGCGCAAACAATCCACCAACGATTATCTTGGCGTTCCCTACAAGTCCGACTCGTCCATGTCTCCTCTCGTGGAGGAAGGGCGCTGCATCGTGCATGTCGGTGTCAAGACCAACGGAGCCATAATCTCTTTCGAATTTGCACGGGCCAAGGCAAAGGGCTGGTGACCATGAAAATCGAACCACAAGGGGAAGGCTTTGCCGTGACGCCTCTATGGACCACCGCGCAATTCGGCACGCGCTTCACGACGCCGGTTCTCAAGGATACCTTGCTTTACGGTTACAACGGCCGCCTTTTCTGTATTGATGTGAAGACCGGTGCGCCCCTCTGGGATGAAGCCCCCGAGTTGGGTCAAACCGCATCTCTCGTTGATGTGGGTTCAGTTATTTTCGCGCTCGGCGGTCGCGGCGGCCTTCTTGTATTCAAGCCCGGATCCAGTTATGTCCAGTTGGCGAGAATCAAGGTGGCCGATTCCGAAACGTGGGCTCATCCGGTTGTGGCCCAGGACAGGATTTTCGTCAAGGACAGTGAGACGGTAGAATTATGGAGCATCGAGTAGCCTCCGCCGGATTCAGCGCGAACCCTTTAGTCTCAGCCGCGATGATTCAACTGCCGATTGGGCGGATCATCCATTATTGACCGGCTTCATCCAGATCAATTGTTGGTCGATGCTCTTGGCCAATTTGTAAGGCTTGATGTAATCCTTAAGCGCGGGGCCTACGATCTCGATCTTGCTCAAGTCTGCTTCGCCCAGTCCGGTTTGAGCGCAGTAATTCAGGTAGCCGATCTTGCCAAAATCGATTCCCATCAATTCCACGGCGACGCGATCCGCCGCCAGCCAGTCCGGACTGACCACGCAGACACGCGAGTTGACTGGCGTGCCGCTGGCCGGTCCTTCGCCTTCCATCCCCTCGTAGCCGTCGATGACCGCCAGGTGCGGGTGCAGGCGCGAGGCGAGAGCGGCCAAATTATAGTTGATACCGCGATAGCCGCCGCCATGGGTAACCGGCTTGTCACTGTTGCCCCAGCGTCCCCCTTCCGGACGCTCCCCGCCGCCGCGCTTGATGGCCGCGCCCACGACAATGTTCTTGAGGGAGAGAGTGGCAACGACGCGGTCGTGAGTTTTAAATTTGGCTGCCGAAATGATGAAGTTGTTCGGGTCCAGCAGAGTCTTGGCCATGCGGCAGGGGTGCGGGCGGATGTCCTTTTCGTCAAAACAATAGAGCGTTTCGCAATCGTCCTTGTCCAGGTCCATCAGCTTGGCGCCATATTTGGCCGCCACCTTGTCGTAACCGTAATTGGCGAACCCCTCCAGAACCGATCCCCCGGCCGGCGACTCGGCGATCACCACGTTCCCGTCCTTGCCGATGGACTTGAGGAATTCGAGGATGCCCTCCAGATTCTTGGCGTCGCTTGCGGCTAGTTGACGATCAATGACCACATTGTTGGGCTTGAGAATAACGCGCTTGTCGCCGATCGCCGCGGCGATTTGTCGTGAGAAGGGTTTCAGCGCCTGGAAGGCCAGGTCGGCGCGGTCCTCACCCGCTGTCAGAGCGACCCGGCTGGTCCGTTTAACCGCGGCAGATGATTCGGCGGCAACCAAAGGGCCGCCGGCGCCCCAAGGCACGGCCAGCGCGACCCCACCGAGCAGCGAGGCCCTGAGAAAGTTGCGGCGGTCGAGAACAGGGTAATTCGGTTTCATTGTGGAACGTTTCCTTTCACAACATTAAAAGTGTTGATTTCGCAGGCGTCAATCGGAACGCGCTTTACGGTATAATGACTTAATCAAGAGCCGTCAAGGAGAAGAGAAACTGATGAAAGATTCAGGCGAAACAAGGCGAGAATACGCCGATCGACAACAAATTTGGGATTTAGAGTTTTTCGTGGCTTACTCAAAAAGAAGGAAATGAAAATATTTACGGAAAAGACCCACGCTGGTTGTGGGCAGAATCCAAAGAAATCCCGATTGATATACGAACCAGGCGTCGTATGATCGCAGTTAGATCAACTCTAGAGGCGTATGTCGCGTTCAGAATTCTCCCTTCTGGCAGCCGGTACCACCGTAGTCGGTCTGACTATCGTTGTCTTGGCGGCGCACTCTGTCCCCCGTCTCTTGCCATCCCCGAAAAGGATTCTAGCCGGTTCCTTCCTGGTGATTTACGGCGTGGTTATCGTTCTCCGTCTATCCGGGTGGCCGTTCATCGACCTTGCGGTTCTCACGGGAGCCGTGGGCGGCGTGCTCCTGCTTGAAGGCGGACTGCAAAACCAGGCAACCGTTGTGGTATTCCTCAGCGTTGCAGCGATTGTTGACGTCGCGTCGATGTCTGGTGGAGTTTCTCATCTGCTGATCGAGCGGTATCGAACCGGTAGGAGCGACTTTCTGCTTTACCTCACTTTAGTCGTCCCGATTAGTGGTCGCCCTATTCCCATTGTGGGAATAGGCGATTTGCTTGTCGGGGGTGCTGCTGCTACGGCCTTGCTGAGGTTGGGCTTCCGTACCGTTCCCGTCATGGGGACCTTCGCAATCGGCTTTTTGAGCGCTCTCGCCTACGGTTTGTGGCGAGGCGGGGCTCCGGCGTTACCCTTCGTCACGGTTTTCGTGTTAATTCTGGTGTGGCAGAACCGGATCCGCGCCGGTAGGCAGCCGAGGCCTGAGGCAGCATCTTCAGGTGATTGAGGCGCAAATTGAAGAGAAGATCTTTAAGGTTGAACCCCTAAGACTCCAAGTTTCACGCGGCCAATGAGACAGGTCCAGAGGCGGCCACGCCGCTGGCGCGTGATCCATATCATGGCGTCATTTATCTGCATTTCGAGGCAGCGGTGAGCGGTCAAGCAAAATGATCCGTGATACTGTGGCCCACAAGGAATAATGACATTTCATGTCAGGATTTGAAGGCTTGTGTGGGATAATGGATGGTGAAAACGGTATGATGTCGAACGAGACCAAAGTCGCCCAGCTAGTGCTGGCCCATCACGCTTTTGTAAAGGCGCTGGCCTTCAAACTGGCTCCGTGGCCAGGGTTGGTCGATGATATCAGCCAGCAGGTTTTCCTCGAGTTTCTGGCCAAGCAGGAGAAGTGGAACCTGGAACAAGACCTCCGCCCTCTGCTGGCCACCATGACGCGCCTCGTCGCCGCTCGCTATTGGCGGGAACGGAAGCGCGCCATGCCCGAGGTGATGCGTGAGCTGGCGGATTATGTCCGGGGATTGGCCGAAGAGCGTGAAGCCCCGGCTTACACCGATGAGAAAATGGCTGCGCTGCGGGGCTGCAGGCAGAAGCTTCCGGAAAAAGGTCGTGCGCTGCTGGAGCTTTACTACGACACGGGCATTTCCACGGTGGACATCGCCGCGCAGATGGAAATGCACCCCGACGCCGTCTGCCAGGCGCTCTGCCGCTTGCGCGGCAAGTTGCGCGAATGCATTCACCGGGCGCTTTCCTACGGAGGCCTCCATGCCTGAATCAACCGATCATCGGGCGGCCGAGGTGCTGATTCAGAAGTATGTTTCCGGCGAGCTCAAGGCCGAGGAAGCGACCCGGCTGTTGGCACGTCTCAAGGCGCAACCCTCCCTGGGCGCGGCCTTGCTCGAGCAAATGGAAATCGACCTCCTGCTCCGGGAACTGACCGGCTCGGTGGGCCGGCAAAGCCAGCCGACACGGTCCGCCAGTTCCGTTCTGGCGCCGGCGGACATTCTGACCGAAGTTCCCTTTCCAACCCCTCTGTCGCCCCACAAACGGCACTCTTGGAGCACGGCGCTTTGGGTGACTGGTCTGGCGGCCGCGCTGGCTCTGGTTGCCGGCTATTGGTTTTGGCCTGAGAAAGACAACCAGCCGCGGTTGCGCAGGAGCAGCGCAGGCGTGGAGGTGCAACGGGGTGAAGAGCGCCTGTCCGCGACGCGCAAATTGCGTCTGCAACCCGGCGACATCATTGAAACCGGGCCAGGACAGTCGGCAGTGGTCGAATTCGCGCGCGAGGGCACTCGCTTGGATTTGGGCGGGGAAACACGGTTAAGCCTCTTGGCGATGGAGAAAGGAAAACACTTTGTGTTGGACCGAGGCAAGCTGGAGGCGGTGGTCGCTCCCCAACCGGCCGGCGAACCGTTATCCGTAACCACACCACAGGCTGAAGCCAGGGTCAAGGGCACCAAATTCAGCTTGTCCAGTCAATGGGAGGCCACTTGGCTAAAAGTGTCGAAGGGTCAGGTGGATTTGCAGAGCAAATCGACGGATGCCTCGGAGCCCGTGGTGGCCGGCCAGTTCGCGGTGGCGGCAACAAATCTGGAATTGAAGGCGCGCCCCATCAATCAAAGCGGCCTGAGAGTTCCGGTTCCGGTGGACCCGCGTGTCGTAAGCACCGGCGGTGATGGCAATTGGGAAGTCGATGGGAGCACGGTCCAGCAAAGCAAAGTCTCCGAACTGCCGGATCCGAAGCGACCCGGACCGCCTGACCAAAATCCTTTTTCCTGGTTCAGCCGCCAAGTTCCAGTCACCGGCAGTATCGAGGTTTCTCTACAGGCCCGTTTGGACGCCGTGGTTGAGGACGCGGGACCGCTCGGAAACTCGCATTTTGGTTTGGCTTTGATTCTGGATCGCAAGCATCTCAACTTCATGTGCGAGCGAAACCCAGTCGGAGAAGGGGTTGCCAAGCTGTACTCCTTTGTCATTGAGGGCGCGCCGCGGTTGGAGAGCGGCGAAACCGACCGTCGGGTCAGCCTACCCCTATCGCTTCAGATCGGCCAGACCTTCCAGTTCAGGGTTCGTCTGACGCGTCTGTCCGAAGGCCAGGTTCAGCTCCAGGCCAAAGTCTGGCCTCGCGGGAAGTCCGAACCGGCTGATTGGGAGTTGGATGCGATCCGCAACGCCCCGCCCACTCAGCCGTTGCTTGAGTTCGGAACGCGCCGTTGCGCTTGCACGTTCACTGAAACGCATGTTGTGCTTCTGGAATAGGCCATGATTTATCGTTAGATCATCTCCCTCGCAGGCGCAGGACTGATTGAAGAGGCGCTTGCCTTTAGCGGAAGCGTATTCCGCGGGAATGGAAGGTTTTTCTGTCAGGTTTTGGTGATTCATGCGGGATCATCATGATGACCATGTTCAGCGCAAATTTCAGCTTCTCGATGAACCCGACGCTCTGGAAGACGCGCCGCATTGACTTTTTTTTATGAAAAACCTCGAGCAACGGGTAGCGCTCTTTCTGCTTAGCTCCTCAATTACGCAGCTCTTTGGACAAGTGGAATGTACGGGCCAAGGAAACCTCCGCGGGATACGAGTTGACGGAGAGTTGATGGCCTTTACCACTACGATTCGCGCAGTTGTTTCCACCGGAGCGGATGAGAGCCAGGATGGCCGCGGCAGGGAACCGGGCGGACAGTTTTCACGGGATGGCGGTGCGCTGACTGTAACCGGCAGCCTCACCGGCCCTGTGGGTCGCGGTGGGGGCCTTGGTGGCGGGAGGCGTGGAGGGGCGCCCGCCACTGGAGTTCGTTATCGCGCTGTTTACAAGGACGTGGCTCCGGGGACAGTTGAGGCCCAAGTCGAGATTACTTCCACTACAAACATACCCATGAAGGGGGTTTTCTTCGCTATTGAGCTGCCGGGCGACGATTACGCCGGGAGCTCGGCTCAGTTTATCGCGCCAACCTCGACTGCCGAAACCCCTGTAATGCTTGCTGTTGCAGGTTCCCAAGGCACGAACCTGTACCTGCGCGCATCGGCCCGGAGCGTGCGCATGGGAGCTTCGCGCCGACAGATGGAGCTGAACCTCTCTGCTGCGGCCGAGTTGATGGTCCGGGACGTTCGCGCTCGCAGGGGCATCGCCATTGAGGTTTCGTTTCCTCTGAGTTTGGGGAATCTAACCAACGGGCAGGTCGTGCATGCCGGTTTCACGATCAAGGCGACGGGAGAAGTGGACAAAACTCCCGTCAAGCTTGTCGTGGATCCATCCCAGCTTAGCCGCAAATACGACGGCATGGGCGGCAACTTCCGGATTCAGAGCCCTTCCGATGCCTCCCAGATTCAATACAACCTGGAACATCTGCGCATTGCCTGGGGCCGGGTGGCCATGCCGCTGGATCGGTGGCAACCAAGCGAAGACACAGACCCCATTGAGGCCGCCGCGACGAACACGCTGAATACCAGCGTCGGCGAGGCAATGGAGATGGCGGGAAAGTTGGCCCGGAAAAACATTCCCACGATCATGAGCATCTGGTCCGCTCCCGGCTGGGCCTTGGCGAAGGACGGCGGAGGACGAGGCGGACGCGCGCGTATTAATCCCCAGCGGTG
Organism: Limisphaerales bacterium; assembly: GCA_052139695.1. Lineage (GTDB taxonomy): Bacteria > Verrucomicrobiota > Verrucomicrobiia > Limisphaerales > Palsa-1400 > PLGF01. Next base: position 22,720 of record JBKQWF010000319.1, on the reverse strand, counting down.
GGACAAAATCTGCAAGTCCATTGGTTCCTACCTGGAATACCTCAAGCAAAACTACGGCGCCGAACCGGTCCTTTTCTCCTTCAACGAATCCGATATGGGCATTAACGTCCTGCAAAGTCCGCAGGAACACGCTGATGCCATCAAACGACTGGGACCTTACTTCGCGTCACGCGGGCTGAAGACCCGGATGCTCCTGGGCGACACCGGCAACCCCACCGGTGACAAATTCATTGACGCGGCCCTGGCCGATCCCGAAGCCGCCAAATACATCGGCGCGGTCTCGTTCCATTCCTGGAACGGCGGCACGATAGAGCAATACACTCATTTCAGCCAGGCGGCGCGGAGACTCGATGTGCCCCTGCTCGTGGCCGAGGGTGGACTCGATCCCAGCGCGCACCAGTATCGCGCCATTTTCCGTGAGCCCTGGTTTTGTCTCAATGAAATCGCTCAGTACGTCGAGATTTGCCGCGTGGCCCAGCCGCTGTCCATTTTGCATTGGCAGCTTACGGCGGATTATTCGATCCTCACCGGCGGCACCGATGGCCAACCGCTCCAACCAGCGCAGCGATTCTGGCAAATCAAACAACTCGGCATGACCACCCCGGGTTCTACCGCCATGCCGATCACTTGTGACAATCCCAAGGTTATCTCCTGCGCATATGGGGATCACGGAGCCTGTGTGGTGCATATCGTTAACAACGGTGCCGCGCGAACAGCTACCGTCTCTGGGCTGCCGGAAAAAATAAAGGAAATGCGGATATTCGTGACCGACGCTCGGCGCGGAATGCAAGAAACCGGGCGCGTGCCCGTTTTCCAAGGCATGGTGGACTTGCCAGTGGACGCCATGAGTTTCACAAGCCTGGTCGGCAATCCGGGCTCGGATTAGGGCCGTTACGGAAAACGAAACCCTTGGAGACTCCCCCATGAAACCTATGACAACCCCGCCACGACTGCTGGCGGCCATTGCTTCCTTGCTCTCCTTCGCGTCCGCCGTCATCTCCGCGGAATACCAGTATCCGTTCCAAAATCCAGATCTGCCATTGGAGGATAGAGTCAATAATATTGTTTCCCTGATGACTCTTGACGAAAAAGTCGCCTTGCTTTCCCAGCGGCCGGGCGTGCCGCGATTGGGCATTCGGTCGATGATGCAAGTCGAAGGCCTCCATGGCCTCCGGGCGGGAAACACCCCGGCCACCACTTACCCTCAGTCCATTGGCCTGGGTGAGACTTGGGACATCGACATCCTCCGTCAAGTGGGAGCCACCGAAGGATACGAGGCGCGCTACCTCTTTCAGAACACTAATTATCATCGGGGCGCCTTAGTCATCCGCGCGCCCAACGCCGATATGGGCCGCGACATTCGCTGGGGCCGCACCGAGGAGTGTTACGGCGAGGACCCGTTTCTCAACGGGACTCTCGCGGTCGCGTTCATCAAGGGCTTGCAGGGGGATAACCCCAAATACTGGCAGGCCGCCGCTCTCCTCAAGCACTTCCTGGCCAACAGCAACGAGAAGGGGCGGGCGGGATCCTCCTCCGATTTCGATGAGCGGCTTTTTTACGAATACTATTCCGTCCCTTTTCGCATGGGTTGGGTCGAAGGCGGGGCGCGCTGCTTCATGGCGGCATACAACGCCTGGAACAAAATCCCCATGACCGTCCATCCCATCATCCAGGAAGTCGTCGTCAAGGAGTGGGGCGTGGACGGTGTGATCTGCACGGACGCCGGTTCGCTGGGAAACATGATCCGAGCCCACCACTACTATGCCGACCTCGCACACGGGGCAGCCGGGGCCATCAAGGCCGGCATAAACCAGTTCTTGGACAAATACGAAGCTCCCACCCGGGATGCGCTGGATCAGCATCTCCTGACCGAGGCCGACCTCGATAAAGTCATCAAAGGCACATTCCGTATTTGGGCTCGCCTTGGCTTCCTTGACCCGCCCGAGGGCAACCCCTACACCAAGATCGGGACTGAGGCCACCGACCCATGGAGCACACAGAAGAGCAAAGACTCCGTCCGTCTTGCCACCCAGAAATCGATTGTGCTGCTAAAAAATGGCGGCCATCTGCTGCCGCTGGACAAGACCGCCTTGAAATCCGTCGCCGTCATCGGCCCGCGAGGCGACGAGGTGGTTCGCGACTGGTATGGCAGCACTCCCCCTTACACTGTCACCCCGCTGGCAGGCATCAAAAACAAGGTAGGCGCCGCCGTCACGGTCGAGTACGCCTCCGGCCAGGACATTCCGGCCGCAGTCGCGCTCGCCAAGTCCTCGCAAGTCGCCATCGTTTGCGTGGGCAACAGTCCGAATCCTGACAACAAATGGATGAAAGTGAAAGACAGCGAGGGCCGCGAAGGCGTAGATCGAAAGAACATTACCCTCGGAAGCGGCCAGGAGGAACTGGTCAAACAGGTCTGCGCCGCCAATCCCAAAACGGTGGTGGTCCTCATCTCCAGTTTCCCCTACGCCATAAACTGGGCCCAGAAAAACGTCCCCGCCATTCTCCACCTCGCCCACAGCAGCCAGGAGGAAGGCAATGCTCTGGCGGACGTGCTCTTTGGCGATTACAACCCTGGGGGACGGGTTTGCCAAACCTGGCCCAAGTCGCTGGATCAAATTCCTCCCATGATGGATTACGACATCCGGCACGGCCGAACCTACATGTATCTCAAGGGAAAACCACTCTACCCCTTCGGCTACGGATTGAGTTACACGACGTTCAAGTATTCGAACCTCGAAACCAGTACAAACCGACTTGCCAAAAACGGAACAGCGACAATCAGTGTGAAGGTGCGGAACAGCGGAAAAGTCGCCGGCGAGGAAGTCGTGCAACTTTACGTGAAGCATCTCCAATCGAAGGTTGAACGTCCGCTGCGGGAGCTGCGAGGCTTCCGGCGGGTCGCTTTACAACCGGGCGAGACCAAGACAGTGGAATTACTCCTGCCGGCGAAATCACTGGCCTACTGGGATGCGGGCCGGCAAGCGTTCGTGCTTGAGCCGGACACGGTCGAAATCGGGGTCGGCGGGTCATCCGCCGACGACAAGCTGAAAACGAGGCTCAGGATTCAGTAAGGCGTAAGAGACTCATCTCTTGCATCCAATGAGAACTTGGAAGCTGATTAAATGAGAATCGCGCAACGAAATATTGCTTCGGTCTTGCTCATTTTCACAGGTATTACCGAGTTGTCCATCGCCATCCTGGTCGCCCCGGTGCCCGTGGTTAGCGCTGAACCCCAGCATAGAAGCGACGCCAACCCCGCCGTCAAGGATTCTTGTTTCGCTTGCCACAGCGAGATTGAAGGCACGAGCGTGCCTTTCAAGAATGACGTGCATTACCACAACGCAATTAGTTGCGCTGCCTGCTACGGCAGCGATCCTAAGGAAGATGACCAGAACCTTTCGATGAGCGCACAGCGGGGCTTCAAGATCCGGGTCACGCGGCAGGCAACGCCGGAATACTGCGGGCGTTGTCATAGGAACAGTCGTTTCATGCGCAGGTTCAAACCTCAACCGACTGTGGATGAACTCGCCTTATATAAGAGCAGTGTTCACGCCAAGCGACTGGCTGCGGGCGTTGCGACAAGCGCGGAGTGCGTCGATTGCCATGGCGTCCATAACATCCGGGCCGTCAGCGACCCCCTTTCACCTGTCCTCCCGCAGCACATCACCGAAACGTGCGCCAAGTGCCACGCGGCCACGGCGAACCTGTTTCAGAAGAGTCCCCACGGGCCGCATTTCACTTCTCGGGAGATGCCTGGCTGCACGGTTTGCCACGCCAGTCATGCCACCAAACCAGCCGGGCGGGCCATGCTTACGGGCAAGCATGCCGTCTGCGCGAACTGCCACGAACCCGGGTCGGCAGGCGCCAAGGCCGCCGCGGAAATAGCGCAGGTGCTCGCCAGGATCGAGACCAAACCTCGGGGATCGAAGGAGGTCTTGGCCCGGATGCGCCTGGCCATACACAGCTTTGATCTGGCGGCCATACGAAGAGCCGCCGAGGCCGCACTGACCGAGGGCGAATGGGGGGATGAAAACGAGTCTATGTACGCATCGGGAGGACGGTCTCCCGGGGCAGTGGGGTATGGTCCGGGCAAAACCAAAAGTGAACCTAACTGAAAGGAAACATGCACCGAATCAATCGACGTGAGTTTTTGCAACGGTCTTTGGCCCTTGGGGCCATCGCCGCTTGTCCTGTGAACGCGTGGCCGGCAGAGGTCCGCCGCGGTAACGATGTGATCGAACTCGGCCCCGCCAAGGTGAGGGTGTCGCGCATGGCCATTGGAACCGGCAGTTTCGGCGGGGGGCACAGTTCCAACCAGATGCGCAAGCTGGGCGCTTCCGGTGTCGCGGACTTGTGGTGGGACGGATATGATCACGGCGTGTTCTTCTGGGACTCCGCCGATTCTTATGGCAGCCACGCGGCCATTAAGCTCGCGCTCAAGAAAATCCCGCGGGAAAAGGTCACGATCCTGACCAAGTCCGATGCCAGCACGGCTGAAAAAATGAAGGCGGATCTGGATCGTTTCCGGCAGGAAATGGGGACCGATTATATTGACATCGTCCTGCTTCATGGCCGAATGGACGCGCAGTGGGACGAGAAGGCCAAAGGCGCAATGGAGGTGTTGTCCGAAGCCAAGGAGAAGAAACTCGTGCGCACCGTGGGAATCAGTTGCCACTCGGTTGAGGCCCTGAAGGCGGCCGCCAAAAGCCCCTGGCTGGAGGTTTGCCTGACCCGAATCAATCCTGCTGGCGTCCGCATGGATGCCCCGACCGATACGGTACTGCCGGTTCTGGCGGAATTGAAGGCCAATGGCAAAGGTCTCATCGGCATGAAGGTCCTGGGCGAAGGCCAATTAGCGGACCGCGTGGATGAGGCCCTGCGCTTCGCCGTTACGAAAGATGCGGTCCACTGTTTCACCATTGGCTGCGAAAGCCGCGCGGAGTTTGAGGGCAACTTCGCCCGCATCGCAAAAGTGTCCCAACCAGACTGATCCAAGAACTCAATTGGCATCATGAAACTGAACCCGAAAAACTTCATTAACCGGCTCCGGTTGTTTCCGGGGCAGGAACCCGGAGTCAAGAGCAGGTTGTCAACGTGTCTAGTGGGATTGGTCTGGATGCTCCTGCCAATGGCTCTTAGGGCCTCAGTCACCCCCTATCCCCCTTACCCGGGCGCCGTGGCGAGCGACTCGTACCGGGTGACGGTGAACGGGCAGCCGGTGTTCGTCCATAAATTCTTTACCTTCGACCAGTTCCAATGGATGGACTACGCCAGTTTCGGCATGACGGAAAAGGTTCATGTCGAGGTCACGTGCCTCGTCAGCGAGCGCAAGCTCATGACCTGCCACATTAGGCCGCTCGCCTACGGCATCGAGCCGAAGATCAACGGCAATACGGTCAGCTTCGACCTCGACCAGCCACGTTATTTGGTGATGTTTTTTAATGACGAACCCCTCTTCAACAACGGGGGGTTGCTGTTGTTCGCCGAACCACCTGAGAAGGACCCTCCCAAACTCGGTGACCCAAACGTGGTCAACATCCAGGATTACAAGGTGGACAGCACGGGCAAAACCCTCGAAACCACAAATATTAATCGAGCCATCAGCGACGTCTCCGCCAGACCTGGAGGAGGCGTACTCTTTTTTCCACCTGGCGTTTACCTGTCGGGCGCCGTGCTGATGAAGAGCAATGTCACGCTTTACGTGGACGCTGGCGCGCTGATTCGGGGGTCCCGCAAGGCTGAGGATTACACCACGCCTCCGGCGGCTTCCGGAGGACGGCTGACCAGAGCGTTTTTCGTGTTTAACAATGTCGAGAATGCGGGCCTGAGGGGGCGGGGCGCGATTGATATGGAGGGCTACCCATGGTTGTGGCACGACTTCCAGCCAGACACGAGTGACGGACGGGCCCGAGACGCAAACGGAAAAGTCAACGATCCTCGCAATGGCATCAGGGGCTACGTAGTCAACAATAGCCGCAATGTTTCCTTCCAGGATCTGCTGCTCCTGCGCTCCGCCTACTGGACTGTGACCGTCAGTGGCAGCCAGAATTTCTCCACGCACCACCTTAAGATCCTCAACCGCAAGCAGCAGTACCATGACGATGCCTACGACTTTACCTCTGGCAGCAGCCATATCCTGATCGAGGATGGCTTCGCCATGACCATGGATGATACTTGGGCCTTTTACGGTGGCGGCAAGGGCAGAAGCATCGAGGATTTTGTCGTGAAAGGGTTCGTCAATTATAGCTATACCTGTTCCTTGGCAATGGGCTACGGTGGCGCCCCGCCTGTAAAACACTTGCGCCTCGAGGACGCGCATTTCGTCGCCAACCATAATAAGTTCGCCATCTGGATTCAGTTGACGCCCGCCTATTTCACAGGACGCGGCTATTCCGCTGGCGCGCGCCCGAGCCACAGCGCGGCTTTGGACGATTTTCGCTTCGTTAATTGCACGTTCGAAAATGACGGTGGTCATATTTATATCGATGGCGGGGAGGCGCCGCTGACAGACTTTGTCTTCGAGAACTGCGTCTTTGACCGGCCGTACAAGCCTGACAAAATCACCGGGACGAACGTCAGTTCAATTCTGTTCAAGAACGTCACGATGAACGGCGCGGTCGTTCGCAATGTTGAAGACTTGGCGCGGGCAGGTTTGGATATATCCGTGCCGGCCAAATTTGAACCGTGAGGCCACGATGAAAATGATCTGGATTGATGATCTGATTGCTTTTGAGCGAACGGTGGAAACGTTCGGGCAATTCCACTTGACTCGCGGTTGGAAGCTCTTGCTCCTGACGTGCTTCGTTTTTTTGACAACGACCGCTCGGTCCGCCAGTTTTCCTTCCGAGCCATATACATGGAAGAATGTTACGGTGAAGGGCGGGGGCTTTATCTGTGGGATTGTCTTCAACACCACCGAGAAGGGCCTCGCCTATTGCCGCACTGATATCGGCAGTTCCTACAAGTGGGACAACCAGGCGAAGAGATGGATTCCTCTGACCGATTGGTGCGGCCTCGGCAATCTCCACGGCTCGGAGAGCATCGCTACGGACCCTGTTGATCCACAACGGGTCTACATCGCCGCCGGGATGGGGCAAGGCCAGCCGGCGGCCATCCTGCGGTCGATGGATCATGGCAAGACTTTTCAAACGGTGGACGTGCCATTCAGGATGGGCGGGAATGAAGCTGGACGGGGCGTTGGCGAGCGGTTGGCCATCGATCCCAACGACAATAATATTCTATATTTCGGTTCCCGTTCCGCCGGGCTTTGGATGAGCAAGGATGCGGCGCTGACTTGGAGGAAGGTGGATACTTTCTCCCTGACCTCCGCGCCAGCAGACACCCAACCAGCTGGCCCGCGCCCAACGCGCGAGGCGGGATTGAGCTTTGTGGTATTTGATCCCAGCACCGGAACACGCGGCCATCCGACACAAACGATTTACGTTGGTTCAACAGACTGCGGAGACAGCCACCTGTTCCGCAGCACCGACGCGGGCCAAACCTGGCAGCCGGTTCCCGGCCAGCCCGCCAATTTTCTCGCCATTCATGCGGCGTTCGACACGCAAGGCGTTCTCTACGTGGTCTATGGCAATGGCACGGGCCCTAGTGGCGTGACTGATGGCGCAGTGTGGAGATTCAATCCCCGGACTGGTTCGTGGACGGACATTACTCCTGTAAAAGATGCAAACCGATTTCCCGGTGGCTACGGTGGGTTGGGCGTTGACCTTCAGCACCCGGGCACCTTGGTGTTGGCTACCTTGGACCGGAAGAATCCAAATTTGCCCCCACGAGAGGACGACGACGACCGCATTTACCGCACGACTAACGGAGGCGAGGCCTGGACTGACATCACCCAAAAAACCCACCGCGACGCCTCAGCTTCACCCTATGTGGCTTGGGCGGGTGTTTATGATGGCACGGCGGAGAAGCCCGCGCCATCGGTTGGCTGGTGGATTGATGCGCTGGCCATTGATTCATTCGATTCCAAGCATGTTTGCTATGCCACGGGCGCTACCATCTGGAACACCGTGGACATGAGTAACGCCGATTCGGGGGGCGATACTCATTGGGCGATTTGGACGGACGGCATTGAGGAAACGGCCATTCTCAACCTCATCAGCCCAACGGGCGGCGCACATTTGATCAGCGGCTTTGGAGATATTAGCGGCTTCACGCACGATGATTTGGATGTCAGTCCTCCTCAGGGGCCAAATCGCCACCCGCTGTTTGCCAACAACTCATGGCTGGATTTCGCCGAGAAGAATCCCAGCGTGATTGTCCGGATGGGAAGCCGTCCGTTTCACCCGCCGGACGAGGGCACAATGGCCTACTCATTGGATGGAGGACACCATTGGAAGCCTTTCACACTCAGCGGACAGCCTGCCGCGGGCGACAGGCGCGGAGGCGGCCGAGTGATTTTGTCAGCGGATGGGTCGGTCTTCATGAGCGCGGGTGGAACTCCGCGAATCTCGACTGACCGGGGCGCGACGTGGCAGGAGGTAGCGGGCCTGCCTTCAGGCATCAACCCGATCGCCGACCGCTCCAACCCCGCGAAGTTCTACGCCTTGGATTGGGCGGCGCATCGAATGTACCAGAGCACCGACGCTGGGGCGACGTTCACCAACAACTACGAGGTCGCCGGCCTGCCCGGAACGGGAGATGGCGGCGGTCGCCGCGGCAACCGATTGGTCGCCGTGGGGGGCAGAGAGGGGGATCTTTGGGTGGTTGGACAAGCACTCTGTCATTCCAGCGATGGAGGTCGGACCTTTAAGGAAATCCCCAACCATCCGCCGATTGGCCAGCTTAGTTTTGGCAAAGCCGCGCCCGGCAAGGACTATCCTGCCATTTTCGTGGCCGCTGGCGGGGGTGGCCCGACTGCGGGACTCTACCGCTCCGATGACGAGGGCGTTACCTGGGTCCGCATCAACGATGCGGAGCACCAATGGGGCAACCGGTTCGAATGCATCGCGGGCGACCCGCGCATTTATGGACGTGTGTATGTCGGCACCAATGGCCGGGGGATTCTCTACGGCGACATTACCAACTGAAAACTGCCTGGAAGTGAAACTCGTATGAAAAATCAAATTAGCAGACGCTCCTGCGGCCAGCTTGGCTCCGCAGCTATGGCCAGTCTTGGTTTGTTTTTGTTCTGCGGTCAAACCCCTGCGGGGGCCGCAAATCCGATGCCCCGGATTGTCGCCTCTGACGGACGCTATGCCCTGCTGGTGGATGGTGCGCCCTTCCTCATGCTGGGAGCGCAATGCCACAATTCGAGCGCGTGGCCGGCCACGCTTCCCAAAGTCTGGGCGGCCATGGATGATCTCCACGCCAACACGCTGGAAATCCCGATCTATTGGGAGCAATTCGAGCGGGAACCAGGCAAATTCGACCCCTCGATCGTTGATTTGATTATCAAAGGCGCCAGGGAACACAACGTCCGCCTAGTCCTTCTCTGGTTTGGCACCTGGAAAAACGGCAGCGGCCATTACATCCCGCTTTGGGCCAAAAGCCGGCCGGAAATCTTCACCCACATCACTGGCAATCGCGGGCGGTCCGTTGATTCCCCTTCGCCTTTGGCAGAGGCCTGCATGCAAGCGGACATGAAAGCCTTCAGTGCCTTGATGCGCCACCTCAAGTCCGTGGACCCGGTTCACACCGTCATCATGATCCAGGTCGAGAACGAACCGGGAGCGTGGGGCAGCATCCGCGATTATTCACCGGAGGCGGAAAAGGTGTTGGCTGCGGCAGTGCCGGCGGAGTTCCTGAAGGCGCTGGGCGGTAGAAATGGGGCCAACAGTTCGAGCGGGAATTGGCGTGAGGTCTTCGGCGAAAATGCCGATGAGTATTTTCACGCCTATTGCGTGGCCCATTACATTGGCCAGGTGGCCGCAGCCGGGAAAGCCGAATACCCGTTGCCGATGTACGTCAACGCCGCCTTGCGTGATCCGCTGACCAATCCACGCGCCGGCACCTACGAAAGCGGTGGCGCGACAGATAATGTCCTGGACATTTGGAAGGCGGCCGCGCCCGCTATTGATATTCTCTGTCCCGACATCTACATGAATGACAGCGCAAAGTATCTGGCGGTGTTGGATCATTATTCGCGCCCCGACAACCCCCTGTTTGTTCCGGAGACCGGCGGAACCGGCGCTGGCAGCCGGATGTGCTTTGCCGCGCTGGGACACGGAGCCATCGGTTGGTCCCCTTTTGGCCTTGATTACACGCGGGCAACGCCGGAGTCAATTGCACCGGTTGGGATGAACTACAGGATGCTCGAACCTATCATGCGCGAAGTGGCGCAGCTCAATTTCGAGGGCAAGGTCAAGGCGGTTGAAGAGGAAACAGGCCGGACAAACGCAACGCTCGATTTCGGGGCGTGGAGCGCCATCATCAACTTCAGGGCGCCCGGACGCAGTCCAGGCGGTTTTGGCGCAGGCCCCGGCGCGCCTGCCGCTGCGAGCTCAACCACAACCAACACCCCGCCTCCGCCCACGGGACGCGCGTTCGTTGCGCAAATTAAGGAGAACCAATTCTTCATCACCGGCAGTTCTTGCACCATCGAGTTCAAGCCCGCATCCGGAGCCCATCGCGACTGGCTCCGGGTCGAGGAAGCCGAACCCCTAGCCCTGAAGCCCAATGCTTGGCACGATGGCCGCGACTACTCGCCGGCTTCCGTTTTCCGTGTCAACCGCATTCTGAACGGAGACGAGACCGACCATGCCCTGCCGTTCGGCTCAACTCCGCAAACCCTGCGCGTCACCCTCGGCTCCTATTGATCCGCGAACAAATTGAAAATTCACCTATGAAGAATATCCTCGTCAAACTAAACTGGCGCTTCCCCTGCCTTTTCTTCCTTTTTTTGGTCGCAGCGGCCCAGGCTGGCGGCTACACCAACTTGAGCATCGCCGTCTATTTCCGCTACCAGGAGGTGCACTCCATCCCAACCAACCTCGACCATTTCTCCAATCAATGGGCCAACGTGGAAAAACAAATCCACGTGGACAAGGTCTATCTCGAGACCACGCGCAATGCGCAATTGGCCACCGAGGCCGATGTGACCACGATGAAGAAGTTCTTCAACGATCGGGGAATCAAAACCTCCGGCGGCCTCGGTTTGACCGCCAATGAACCTAACGGGTTCCAGTCTTACTGCTACAGCACGCCCGCCGACCGCGAGAAAGTCAAAGCCCTGGCCGAGTTTACCGCCCGGCACTTCGACGAGATCATTCTGGACGACTTCTTCTTCTCGAACTGCAAGTGCGACCGGTGCATCGCCGCCAAGGGTGACAGGAGTTGGACGCAGTTTCGAACCGAACAGTTGGACGACGTGTCGAGGGACCTGATCATCGGCCCCGCCAAGGCGATCAATCCAAAGGTGAGGATCATCATCAAGTACCCGAATTGGTACGAGAGCTTCCAGGGCCTGGGCTACGATCTGGCGGTCGAGCCGAAGCTTTACGATGCCATCTACACTGGCACTGAGACGCGCGATGCCAATTCCGGCCAGCACCTTCAATCCTACCAGAGCTATCTCCAGACGGAGTATTTCGACAACATCAATCCCGGCGGCAACCAGGGCGGATGGATCGATGGCGGCCGGGACGTCGAACGTTACGCCGAGCAAATGTGGGACACTTTCTTCGCGAAGGTCCCCGAGATCACTCTCTTCAACTCCATGCAAATTGCGGCCAGCCTGACCACGGGCAATCGGGGCGCAGAGGCAGACACCAACGCCAGCCTGAACATGGCTGCGCTCACAGCGCCCATCCCGCAGCCTGACGGATCAACTTACACACCGAACATGGTCGCGCGCATCGCCGGCTATTCCGCCGAGTTGCTGGACCGCTTCCTCGGCAAACTCGGCCAGCCCGTCGGCGTCACCACCTACAAGCCCTGCAACTCGGTCGGCGAGCCGTATCTTCCCAATTACCTGGGCATGATCGGCGTGCCCATTGATTTGGTTCCCGAATTCCCAACCAACGCTCCCACCGTCTTCCTGACGGCTGCATCAAGCTACGACCAGAACCTCGTCGCCAAGACCAAGAGGTTTGTGCAGGCGGGTGGCCGGGTCGTCGCCACCACGGGTTTAATCGAGGTCCTTGGGGAGAAAGGTTTTCAGGACATCGCCGAAATCCAAGTGGCTGGCCGCCGTGTTGTTGCCACGCGTTTCAGCGGCGGCCGCGGTGGCGGAGCCACCCTGGCATCCGAACCCGACCTGAACATCCTCCTGCCTCAAATCCGCCGCTTCGAGAACGACAACCGGCTAGTCATTAACTTCAACACCGCCCTCTCCGGCTATCCCATGGCTGTGTCGTGCGCTTACGGCCAAGGAACATTTTGCGTGTTGGCCGTTCCCGATGATTTCGCCGACCTTTACCGCCTGCCCCAGAGCGTCCTCAATCAGATCCGCGCGCTCCTTGGCCGGGAGGTATTTGTGACTCTCGACGCTCCCGACCACGTCAGCCTTTTTGCTTATGACAACCGCACGTTCGCTGTCCAAAACTTCCGGCCCCAGCCCGTCACCGCGCGCGTTTTGGTTGCGCGCGCCACCCGGCTGCATGACCTGCTGTCCGGTGAGACCCTTACCGGGTCCGAAGAGCGCGGTGGCCGAGGCGGGCGCGGCGAATACGGCGGTGCCGACGTGAGGGCCTCCTTCCAGATGCCAGTTCCAGGCCACTCATTCCGGGTGTTCGCTTCTGAGTAGTTCGAGACAAACGCTGCGTGTTATGAACCCAAGCATGAAGATCACAAACCCTGTTCGCATTCTCATTCCTCTCGCTTTCGCTGTCTTGTGTCAGCCTCTGCTACTCGCTGCGGCGCCGCTCCTCACGGTTGACACGCGCAATCTCCGGGTTGTGGTCGATGAAACCACCTGTCGATGGTCGGCAGACGTTAAGGGGACACCCTTGCAGATGAACGACGTTCACTTTCTGCCCGGCGATGACCCTTCGGGCTGGACCGTAACCAGTTCCGTCAACAATGATGATTCCAACAAGTTTGGGGTTTTCGTCACCGTGAGTTTGCAGGGGACCAAAGCCGGCCGACTCGATTTCGACTATCAAGTCTCCGCCAGCCAGACCGGGAATGACATTCTTGTGGGCCTTGGCCGGTCGAACAACACCGGAAAACCGGTTGACATCGGCGACGTGGATTATTTCGTCTCCAGCGATGCGCGATTGGGCGGCACGACAGACAAGTGGATTTCCTTGGGAACCCACTCCCGCAACCGCGACTATTACGATCTCTGGTCGGTGGTCAATTTGATCACTCCCAAAACCTACGAGGTCAACCATGTGGTTAAGGACGTCGATACGGGCAACAGCCTTCTCCTGGGGCACGTCACCACGATGAAAGGAGCCTCCAGATTCGAGGTCGCTTCGGGCTGGCAGGGGAATGGTCCCGACCGGATGCAGGTTCGGGGATACTGCAGCTATAAAGTAACCATGCCTCCTGGAAAGAGCTTTGCCGGAGAGAAGCTGCTGATCGACTTCAACCAGGACCCGCTCCGCGCGATGGAACATCAGGCGGACCTGATCGCCATCGCCAACGACATTCGCCTCAAACAACGGCGTCCCATCAATCTTGACGACAAGGAACTCGTTGCCAACAACTACAGCCGCTTTCATGGATGGATGTCCGGCGGGAGCGATGCCAATGCCCGAAGCTTCTTTCAGACCAATGGCCTTCTTGATTTCTACTGGGGAATGGGCGGGCCCGGCAGGCAGGGGAGCTTTGGCTTCTATGGTTGCGGCGGAGGCACCCAGGGGCGTCCTTCCCGAATCAATTATCCTGCCGAATGCTATCTTCCCGTCCACACCGTCCGATACGATGGCGAACGGGTCATCGATTTTTCCAATCCTAAAACCATTCAGCTTGAACACGAGCGCGCTTTCCAGTGGGTTGCCGGTCACGAGAGCGAAACGGGGCGCGCCGAGATGGATTTTGCCGATTGGTGGGACAAATGGCCCGGGCAATTCGACCCCTATATGAGCGCGTTAGAGACGTATCATGCCGGCGGCATGCCTTGGCGCGAGGTGATTGATCAGAAGGCCCCGCGGCGGGTGGTGCGCTCCAACATGCAGCCCGTCGATTATTCCTACGGCATTGTGGACATCTGCCGGATTTCCGAGGATGCCGACCACGGTTACGAAACGGGCGACTCGACCCTGGCTTCCACCGACGTCAAGGGTCAAGTAAAATTCACGGGATTGTTCACCGAAGCCGTGCTCGGCGGCGCCAACCGCGCCTTTTACAATGGGCGGGTTTTCTGGAACGACTGCGACGGCTTCCATATCTACAAGTACAATTCCTCCGACGGCCAAACCTTCAACTCCAACCAGGCAAAGGTCGATGCCAATTTCCACGCGATTGCGGGCAACACACTCTTCGTTTCCGAGGCCTTTAATGCGCCTTATCCCGCTGAGCGGATTGAACTGCTCAAACGGATTAGTCCTCCCACCATGGATGTGTCTTATCCGGTGGACTTGTTTGACCACAAGCCCGCCCGCATCTGGAACATGCCGATAGAAAGGCCCTTCGCAAAATGGAATGTTCTGGCCGCCTTCAATTACACCGGCAAAGGGGACCGCAAGTTCACCACCTCGTTGGACGCGGCCAAGGATCTCCGCCTGGACCCGGCCAAAGAGTACATCGTCTATGAATACTGGAGCAAACAACTCATTGGGACGTTCAAGGGCAAATTCGATACGCGTCCGCTCAGTCCGTACGATTGCGACATCTACAGTATCGTCGAGAAACAGGAGCACCCCGTGCTGATTTCGACCAGCCGCCACGTGCGCCAGATGGCCTTTGACATCAAGGATCTCGCCTATGACACCCGGCAGCGCGTGCTCCGAGGCACTTCTCGGGCCGTCGCTGGCGATCCCTATCAGTTGCGCGTCTATGCTCCGGAGGGCTTCACCGCCAGGAGCGCGGAACTGGCCGACAATATTCCGACCACAATGAAAACAGAAGGCGCGCTGCTCACCGTGGATTTCGTCGCGCCAAGCGGCGATGATGTTGTCTGGAAAATCTTTTTCTGAACCGCCGCCAGGATGAAAGTTTCTATGAAAAACCCAATCGATTCCTTTGGAAGACAATCTCACGCCGCCACCATCGGCCAAAACCCCCGCCAGCCGAGTTCGCCCAGAATCAGTATCCCGTTTATGAACCGTAGTTTCGGCGGAGATTGCCGTTTGAGTAAGGAGGCCATCATGAGACTGCGAAGTTTGTTTTGCTCCACCCTCGTCTGTTCTCTTGCACTCGTTGCAGGTCAGACGAGAAGCCTCGGGGCCTCAGCCGCTGCTGCTTCGGAGATTCCTCACTTGCGGAAGCATGGCACGGCCACTCAACTAGTCGTGGATGGCAAGCCGTTCCTGATGCTCGCGGGAGAGCTGCACAACAACACCGCTACCAGCCTCGAGTACATAAAGCCGATATGGACCAATCTCGTGGAAGCCCATTTCAACACCGCACTGGTGGGCGTTTCCTGGAACCAGGTCGAACCAGAGGAAGGCAAGTTCGACTTCAAGGTGCTGGACGGCGTGATCCAGGGAGCGCGGAATCACAACCTACGTCTCGTGCTGCTCTGGTTCGGAAGCTGGAAGAACAGTCTCTCCAGCTACGCGCCCGACTGGGTGAAGCGGGATTTCGAACGGTTTCCGCGCGCCCAGTTCGATGGGGGCATTAGCATTGAAGAACTCAGCACCCTGAGTGAGGCGAATCGGGACGCGGATGCGCGCGCCTTTGCGGCCCTGATGCGCCATGTCAAGAAAGTGGATGGCCGGCGGCACACGGTCATCATGATCCAGGTCGAGAACGAAGTGGGCATGCACACGGTTTCGCGCGACCACTCGCCCGCAGCCGACCAGGCTCTTGCCGGGCCGGTGCCCAGGGAACTGATGGACTATCTTGAGCAGCACAAGGACACCCTGATTCCGGAGTTTCGCGCGGTGTGGGAGGCGGCTGGGTTCAAGGCCTCTGGAACCTGGGAACAGGTGTTCGGCACAGGTCCAGGGATGGAGGGAATCTTCATGGCTTGGAATTATGCACGCTACATTGGCCGGGTGGCGGAGGCGGGCAAGGCCGAATACCCGCTGCCGATGTTCGTGAACGCGGCGATGTACGGAGTTGTGAAGGATCAATTTACACCCAGCCGTGGTCGTCCGTGGGATCTGGTGATGGACGTTTGGAGAGCCGGCGGGCCGCAAATTGATATTCTTTCGCCCGACGTCTATAACGTAGGTGACTTCGTGGCGTTTTGCGCAAAGTACACCCAATCGGGGAACCCGCTGCTCATCCCCGAGACCAGCAGAGGGCCGGGATGCGCAGCCAGGGCAATCTATGCTTTCGGGCGCTACGACGCCATCGGCTTCTCGCCGTTTGGCGTTGACAGGATGAGCAGGGACTCTGAACTCGTCGGCGTCTATGGTTTCCTCTCGAAACTGGCGCCGCTGATCCTGGAACATCAGGGCAACGGCACAATGTCTGCCGTCCTGCTGCACACGAACGACCCGCCTCAGAAGGTCAAGGTGGGGAATTGCACGCTTGAGGTTATGCGCGAGAGACCCCGAGGCGCGTCCGGCACAACGCCATCGCAGCAAACCGCGCCCGCCGTGGCGTTGTTCATGGCGACGGGGCCTAAGGAGTATTATGCGGCGGGCACCGACGTCCGCGTCACCTTTTCATCCGACACACTTGGCACTCCGCTGGCCGGAATGGGCACTGTGGAAGAAGGCGCCTTTGTTAACGGCCGCTGGGTTCCCGGCCGCCAGCTCGCAGGAGATGACACGGAGCAGGGGGATTATTTGATCATGCGGAATATGAACATCCTGCGCGTGACGGTGTACCAATACCGCTGATCGATGAAAGAGCCTGGCGGCGCAAACTCGCAATCGCGTCCAGGCTCGGTCGAAAAAAACAATTTGTGAAAAACAAGAATCAAATAATGGTGAAACCTCCGGCTCTCTTTTGCTCGACTTTCACACGTCCTGCCGAAACGAGTCGAACTATAAGGTCGGAGGTTTTCACCATGAAAAAAGTCATATCAGGGACGTGTGCGAGATTTGATCATAGGCTCTGTTCTCAAAAACCAATAGCAAATCACCTCCTCCAAAGGGACTTTATGAATATCCGTTACATTGGCTGGAATCTTGGTGTTCTCGCATCGACCATTGTGCTCTCCTGCTCGTCAGGCGCGGCCGCGGAAGACGGGACCGCGCGCGAAGTCCGGTCGCCTGACGGGACGCTCGCCATCACCATTCACACCGACCCTCCCCTTGGCTACAGCATCACGGTGGATGGCAAACCGGTAATGGCGCGCTCCCGGCTTGGGCTGGAACTGGCTGACAACGTAAGCCTTGGCGAGAAACCTGTCATGCAGGGCGAGGAGCGGGAATCGTCCGATACTCATTGGGAGAACCTGTTCGGTAAGAACCGCGACGTGCGGGATCACTACAATGAATTGGACCTGACGTTGAAGGAAGGCGATCACACCTTTGGCGTGGCCGCCCGGGCGTATGACGACGGCGTCGCCTTCCGGCTGTTTATTCCCCGACAGACCGGGATGGATTCCTTTGTCGTCAAGCGCGACGTCACGGAGTTTACTTTTGCCGACGACCATCCAGTCTGGGCAGGGTGGAACAATGCGGAGGGCCCCAGCCGCCCGGAAGGCGGATTCATCGGCTCGCAAGAATGGCAATACCGGCCCAACAGACTTTCTGTGGTGAAGCCGGAGTTCAAATATGGACTGCCGTTCCTGGTCCAAACACCTGCGGCGTACATCGCCATCACTGAGTCCGAACTGATCGATTGGTCCGCCATGTGGCTGGCGCCCAAGGCCGGCGCCAAGTTTACGCTTGAAGCGCAGCTCGCTCCGCCAATACCGGCGCGGCCTTGGCCGTCGCGCAGGCCATCGGCAACAAATGCCGCGGCGGTCAATACGGCCCCGGCGCCGATCGGCGAAGTCCAGAAAGGCCTGGTTGAGGCCAAGACTCCCCACTATTCTCCCTGGCGAACATTCATCATCGGCCGCCAACCTTGCGACCTCATTCAGAGCGACCTGGTGCTGAACCTCAGCACTCCGAGCAAACTCGCCGACACCTCCTGGATCAAGCCGGGCATGTCATCCTGGGGAGCCTGGTGGCCCAACTTGGGAAGAAACGATCTCCCCACGCTCAAACAGTTCATTCAGCTTGCCGCCGATATGGGCTGGCCGTATCAATTGTCAGAGATCGGCGATAAATCGATCGTCCCTGAGCTAGTGTCCTTTGGCAAGGAGCGGGGGGTGCGCATCTGGTTGTGGTTCCATTTCAACGACTTCATCGACAGCAAAGTTTATAAGAGGGACTTTCCCCTGTACGCGAAATGGGGCATTGCGGGACTGAAGATCGACTTTATTGATCGTGACGACCAGTGGGCGGTCAACTGGTACGAAGATATCGCCAAGACTGCAGCCGAAAACCATTTGCTGATCGACTTCCACGGCGCATTCAAGCCAACCGGCCTGGAGCGCACCTGGCCCAACCAGATCACGCGCGAGGGCATTCAGGGTAATGAATATAACAAGTGGAGCGCCAGGGAAACACCCGAACACAGGGCCACGCTGCCGTTTACGCGCCTGCTGGCCGGTCCTGCCGACTACACACCCGGGGGATTCGCCAACCGGCAGCCATGCCAGTTCCACAGCGGTGCGCGGCCCACCCAAACGCAAGGCACGCGCGCCAGCGAGTTGGCGATGTTCATCCTGATCCAAAGCCCGTTCACCGTCGCCTGTGATTCGCCCGCCAACTACAAGGGCCCGGATGGCAGCTACCTGCTTGGGATGGATTTCCTCAAGGGCTTGCCTACTGTGTGGGATGAGACCCGCGGCCTGGCCGGCGAGGTGGGGCAATACGTCGTCGAGGTTCGGCGCAACGGCATGAAGTGGTACCTGGCCGCGATCACGGACCGCAATGCCCGCGAATTGTCGGTGCCGCTGAAATTCCTCGGCCCGGGCGAATGGCAAACCACCCTGTGGAAAGACGCGCCCGACAGCGACCAGTACCCCGAGCACCTGGTCAAAAACGAAATGACCGTGCGCCCGTCCGAGACGTTGCAACTGAAGTTGGCGCCCTCGGGCGGAACGGTCGCGATCTTCTCACCAACCCAGTAATATGGCGTCAGGGTGCGATGTGGATCGGCCCTGCTTGCCTGCAAACGAACGTGACTGAATATGAAAAATGCATTTGTTAAGCTGGCCTTAACTGTCGTTAGTTCGGTTTCCACGCTGACTGCGTACTCAGGCGACATGTCAGTGGCCACCGCAGTCAAGACGACAACCGTCTTGAATAATTTCCCCAAGACCGGCTTGGAGCTGTGGCTCTCCGCAGGCCAGGTGAAGCAGACCGATGGCGTGATTACCACGATCAAAGATCTTAGCGGCAACGAGAACCACGCCACCCGTGATCCCGCTTCCGCGCCCCCCGACACCAATCCGGCGCTGGCCAAGGATGCACTTAGTGGCCAGCCAGTCTTGCGCTTTTGCGGCAGCAACGTGGCCTTTGGATTTAAAGGGCTGACTGATATTCGGACCGCTTTCTGGGTCGTGAGCAAAGACCCCGCCTCCTTCGGTCAGCGCAGCGAGAAATTCGTGCTCGGCGACAAGATGGGCAACGATTTCCACGCCGGTTGGACGGACGACACCATCTTCAATAAAGACGTCAACCCTGGACACCTTTCCAAATACCTGCACGATGGCAAAACGTGGCTTAATGGGCAGGCCATGGATGCGTCCCAAACCCCGTTTTCCAAGCAACTCAGCATCATCTCCATCTGCAGCACCGGTCCCGTCAGTGCCGGCCAAGTCGCACGAGACCGCAGTTTTTCCAGCCGAAGCTGGCAGGGCGACATCGCGGAGATCCTGCTTTACAACGTGGCTCTCGCCGACCCCGACCGGCAGGCTGTGGAAAAGTATTTGACAGCCAAATATCAGATCCAACCCGGCCCAAACCCAAACCCAGCCCCAGTGTCCAACGCCACGGCTCCACTCGATCTGCCGGGTAACGGGCTGGCCCAGCATCCCTTCCTTTATGCCGGAGAATGGGATACGCGCAAACCTCTCCAATCCATGTTCCTCGTGCGCAATGGCAAGGTCGTCTGGCACTATTCTATTCCGCTCCACAATGCGGCCGGCGGCATTCAGGAATTCGATGACGCCACCTTGCTGACGAATGGGAACATCATTTACTCCTGCATGTCCGGCGCGGGAGAAATCTCTCCTGAAAAAGACATCGTCTGGCAATATCAGGCCCCGGCCGGAACGGAAGTTCATTCCATTCAATCCATCGGACCGGATCGTGTCCTGATCATGCGCAACGGCAATCCGGCGCAGGCCATGATCTTCAACACCGCCAGCAACAAGCTGGAGAAAACCATTCCTATCCCCACTACGGTCACAGGCACGCACGGGCAATTCCGCCACATTCGCATGACTCGGACAGGCACCATTCTGGTCGGCCATATGAGCGAAGGCAAAGTGGTCGAGTATGATCAGGATGGGAAGGAAGTCTGGTCATTCAAAGCCGAGCACGTTTGGTCGGCCATCCGGCTTAAGAACGGCAACACCCTGATCACCGGTGACGCCAGCCGGTATGTGCGCGAAGTCAATCCGCACGGCGAAACCGTCTGGGAATTCACGAAGGCTGACGTCAACTTCAAGCTTGGCAATATCCAGTGCGCCAACCGGCTGGCCAACGGCAACACGGTGATATGCAGCTGGATTGCCGGGGACAATAACACTTCGCACTGGCCCGGCACAGTTCAGGTCTTTGAAGTTAACCCTGCCAAGAAGGTCGTTTGGGCTTTGTCCTCGTGGGAAGACCCCGATCTCGGGCCGGCCACCAGCATCCAGCTTCTCGATGAGCCCGGCGCGCCGGAGGATCAGCAGCGTTGACGCTTCACTGGCGCCTCAAGAAAAGCAATTTCCAATTAAGAACCTATGAGAATACCGCACCCCGTTCAACGACCGAACCTCGTGATCCCTGACTGGAAATTGGCCACGCAGATTTGCCGCACGGCAACGATCGGTTTCGTCCTGCTTGCCTTGTTTTCTTCGCTGCTCGGATGCCAGGCGGGTCAGGGCAAGACCTCATCGCTCCTTCCCGAAGGTTGGGTGCTGATTAAATCGAAGGGGCAAAGTTTCCAGATGGGCCAGGAATTTCCGGGGCGGCGTTGGACTTACACTTTTCCAGCCCACCCGGTTTCGTTCACCTACGATTTCATGATGTCGGCCACGCAGGTGACACAGGCCGAGTACAAAGGAATCTCAGGGGTCAACCCCACCAAGCATCCGGGCGACGAGCAGCGACCGATTGACAACGTGTCCTGGTTTGACGCTGTGTTCTACTGCAACGCGTTGAGCAAAAGGGACGGACTGGCCGAGGTCTACGCCTATTCCGCCGTGACAAGAAATCCAACCAACAACGAGGTGACCGGATTGCAAGACCTTGTAATTGACATCAAGAAGAACGGTTACCGCCTTCTTACCTCGGCCGAATATGAGTATGTGCAGCGCGCTGGGACAACCACCATCTGGTTCTTCGCCGATAGCGAGGCAAACCAGGACAACGCCACCAATTACGCTTGGTGCGAGTTGAATGCCACGGACAAGCACACCCATCCGGTGGGAAAACTCAAGCCGAACATTTTTGGGGTTTATGACATCACTGGCAACCTGTGGATGTGGTGCAATGATTGGTATGACGGCCCCTATCCCGAAACATCGCAGGTGGACCCGGCCGGGCCGGCCAGCGGCAGGGAGCGCATCGCCCGAGGCGGAGCGTTCAAGAACGACGTCGCCCACGAACGTTCCGCCTACCATTGGCAATGGCCTCCGCGAGCGCACAATTTTGAAGTTGGGTTCCGCCTTGCGCGAACCGTCCCATGAGTTCAACTCGCCCAATTAACATGACCTGTTCGATTTCCCTTGCTTGGGTTTCATTGCGCGCTTTTTCGCAATGCTTCAGCTACCCGCTTTTCGCCCGCGCGCACGTTGACAGGTCCAGTAACCTCGATATGATGCGGTCTCAATGAGTGAGAACGAAAACCAGTGCTCCCTCACCCGCGCAGCCTCAATAAAGAAGCGGCGGGGAAAAAACGAATCATTGTCAATATTATTTTAGAGGCGTCTTGCCCCATGTTCCAAACAGTATGGACAGTCGCGTTGGTGGTTTTAGCGGTACTCAGCACGCTTAACCTTGCAACCGCACAGGAATCCAAGCAAGCCAGCGGCCACATGAAGAGCCTGCCGAGGGAACTTACGGCGGACCTTGGTGGCGGCGTGAAGCTGGAGATGGTACGGATACCCGCAGGTGAGTTTATGATGGGCTCGCCCGATTCAGATATCTATGAACTCTACGCCCGGGGCCAGCTTGGCAATGGCACGTTTAACAGCACCAACCGTTCCGAAGAAATCCTGGCCACACGCGTCGTTGCGATCTCTGCCGCATGCTATTTCAGGCTGTTTCTCAAGGATGACGGCAGCCTGGGGCATGGGCGACGGCGATTACGGCGAACTGTGCAACGGCTCCGAGGCCACCAATGTGGTCTGGCCTAGTTCTAGCCCGACTTGGCGGATTCGAGGGGGTTGAAAGGCGCAAGTGCTTGAAAATCAACGCCCGCGTTTTCCAGGTCTTCACTACAGAACCACTTGGGCCGAGCGGCTTGGAAGCGATGATTTTAGGCG
>JBKQWF010000318.1:0-9340 GCA_052139695.1 Limisphaerales bacterium | reverse complement strand
CTCCGGCCAGTCTCCGGCCGTGATGTTGCCCACGTGCGAGAGTTGCAGGCTGTCTGAAAAGGCCATTCAGACCGGTTTGCCCGCTCCGCATTCCCGTGTCGCTTGTCCCGCCATAGCTGGGCGACGGGGGGATCATCCGGCTTACAAGTGTCAGTTCTCGCTTTTTCAACTAATTGACTACTGTGGTTTTTGGCAGGATCGAGCCCCCTTTTCCCGGCGGGCCGCAAAAACCGCATTGCCTCCACGCGCAAGCGCGCAAGTGGTGTATCCAATTAACCTGCAACTAAAAAGGGTGAACCAAACTGTGGCTGATCCGCTGCTCTCAAGCAAAGCCAAGAAAAATTGGAATTGTTAAATGTTTAACTACGGCCCCAATGAAATTCCCCCTTCCTCGCCAATGCCAAAAGCAATTTTAGCTTTTCGCGGCAGCTCTGGAGGGCCTTGGTTAGGGCGGGTTGCTTTTAGGCCCTGGCAGGCACCCGCCTCGCCACCATGCTCATCGCAACTTCGTCCATATTTCCCGAACGGTCTATCGCGCGCTTGGGAGCACGAACCCCGCCCTTCCGTTCCTGGAAAATCGACGTCCATAACGCAAGACCCGTTAAAAAACCTTCCGTAGGATTTTAATCTTGACGCATTCCTGTTATCATTGCCGCGCATGGAAACAATGGGACGCTCTCCAAGACCGCGATGACTCGTAACGGCAAAATCGCCCGCCTCCCGCTGGCCATCCGTCAGCAACTCAACCTGCGCCTCCAAAACGGCGAGCGGGCCCAGGGCCTCTCCTGGCTCAACCAGATGCCGGAAGTCCAGGCCAAGAGAAACAGGAGCGCATCCGTCAAATCCTTGGCATCGGTGAGGAGTACGGCCCCGGCACCGCCCCGGAAAGCATGCTTCCACCGAAACCCGAACCTGATTGAACTAAATTGAACCCAATTGAGCCGCCGTTACCCCCCTGGGGGGCCGCCGCGCCCCGCCGCGATGCCCTCGCTCTCTCTTTTCGGGTGCAAGAATTCTCTCACGCACCCCTGAGGCGGGCTGCCTGCGTCAAAACTCCTCGCCGGGCGTCTTTTTCCCAAGAATCTTATATGGGCCACCTATATGGTGGAGGGCTGGGGAGAGATTTCCCCGAAAGAAATTCGCGCATTGAACCCATGAACCCGTTGTGCGTCGTTCCATCTCCCTCTCCTCCACACACTTGTGGAGGAGAGGGCTGGGGAGAGGAGGCTCTTTTTTCGGTGGAGGGTTCATGCGCCACAAAAAAAAACTGAAAGATTCCCACGCGGGGGCCGAGTTATAATAAAGGACAAGAATTTATTTGAGCAGCGAAATGATAAAAACGCTAACAAAAGGAGGTTTTTTATGAACAAAAGAGCCTTTGGCTTCACATTAATTGGACTCATCGTCGCCGTCGCAATCACCGCCGTTTTGGCCTTGCTGCTGCTGCTGCCGATGCTTTCTCGCGCCAGGCAACAATCGACCAACAGCGCCTGCGTCAACAACCTCAAAGAATTGGCCCTGGCGTGGAACGCCTACAACCAGGACAATCGAGGGAATTTCCCGGCGGACGAAGAGGGCGATTTTACGGTCGTGGATATGTCGCCAACAGGCCTTAAGGACAGGCCCTGGGTCAACGGATGGCTAAACTACTCCGGCGGCACCGTAGGGTCCGATGCAAACACGCAGTTCCTTACCAACAGCCAATTTACTTCGATGGGGCCGTACGCCGGAAGCGCCGGCGTTTTCAAGTGCCCAGCCGACCCGTCGTGCTCACTGGGTCGGACGGGCATCCCAAGGGTTCGCAGTGTTTCGATGAACCAGGCGATTGGAACCGGCATAGATGGCTCCACAGCGGCGATTGGTGAATGGCTCAATGGCGGCAGTTCGGCTGGGCCGTATTTAATCTATGTCACGGAATCAGACATTAGCCGGCCATCTCCGGCAAATCTTTGGTTATTCATTGATGAACATCCCGACAGCATCAACGATGGCTCCTTCGGCGTGGAAATGGTCGATATTACGGACAATAGCGCTGCATGGATTGACCATCCCACCAGCCTGCATAATGGCGCTGGCGGCGTCAGCTTTTGTGACGGTCACGCGGTCATTCATAAGTGGACGGAATCGAATTGGAAGACTGATCTCCGTTACATTCCTGAATATACGGGTTTTGGCCAGAATACAGTCA
The DNA here is from genome assembly GCA_052139695.1 of Limisphaerales bacterium. GTDB lineage: Bacteria > Verrucomicrobiota > Verrucomicrobiia > Limisphaerales > Palsa-1400 > PLGF01. The sequence continues at coordinate 7,152 of JBKQWF010000318.1, read as the reverse complement.
CCGGTTTCGGCAATACAACCGATTTGCGCTGGTTAGGCGGGCATACTTCAGCGAAAAAGGATCCATCTGCCCAACTTGGCTTTACGATGGTTCCGGATTGATAACGATATGAAAGAAAGGTGGTTATGAATATTAAACTTCGTTCAAATTTCTCTTTAAAGGCCCTCGCTCTGCCGTTTCTCCTTTTCGTGGCTTATGCAGGCGAAATGGAATGCGCCAACGGAACGCAGATAATCAGCCAGTTGCCTCCTCCCGGCAATGCGGCCGTGGGCGGTGGCGACTCCTATGCCTCCTGCGTCAGCCCTGATGGCCGCTATCTGCTCTTTGCCAGCACAGCCAATAATCTGGTCGCGGCTTCTAACGGGCACGCGATGCCCGATTACGTCCCAGCCAGGGTCAATGTCTTCCTCCGCGACCGCCAGGCGGCCATCACCACTCTCATTAGCATCAATGCCGCGGGAACGGGTGGCGGCAACGGCAATTCCTGGCCGAGCGCGCTTTCGACCGATGGCCGCTTTGCCCTCTTTCAAAGCGACGCTTCGGACCTGGTGGCCGGCGACACCAACAAAGCGACGGACATTTTTCTTCGTGACGTGCTCAGCGGCACAACCCTGCTGGTCAGCGTCAGCACGAACGGTTCCGCCGCCAACGGCCCCTCGCGCGAAGCCAGCATGACGCCCGATGGGCGCTATGTGGCCTTCGTCAGTGCGGCCAGTAATCTCGTGGCGGGCGACTCCAACTTGATCGCGGACATTTTTGTCCGGGATATTCAGGCGGGGACGACAGTCCTTGCCAGTCCCGGTGCGCAACCTATCCCACCAGCCCAAATTGCGCCCTTTACCGCGCCCAGCAGTTCCGAGTACCCGATCATTTCTGCCGACGGCAGATATGTCGCTTTTTACAGCACGGCGACGAACCTCGTCAGCTCCGGTCCGACCTTTGGCGAAGTCTATGTGCGCGATTTAGTGCAAGGCGTCACGTTTTGGGCCAGCACCAACGCGCACCTTCTCATCGCCTCGCCTGCCTCGGCCAATTACGCCATCAGCACGAACGGCCAGTTTGTCGCCTATCAAACCGAGTCAGCCGCTTCCTCTCAGAGCACTCCGGGCGGCGGCGTCTTTCGCTACAACGTCGCCACGGGTGCGACTGATATTGTCTGCACCAACGGCAGTGTGGCGGACAGTTTGGACCTCGAAGCCCGCAACATCGATATCAGCGCGGACGGCCGTTTCGTCGTCTTCACCGCTTTGGACGTGCCTCGAAACAGCCCTGGTATCACCAATTCCATCAAACTATGGGACGCCTTGAGCAACACCATTTCCATCGTCAGCGGCGGCGCCGCCAATGCGCAATGTGATTCCCCGCGCCTCGATCAAACGGGACGCTATGTGGCTTTTCTGGACAACGAATCTTTGACGACGAATAGCGACGGCAACTATCATATCTTTGTCCGCGACACAGCCACCGGCTTGGTCCAATTGGCCGACGTTGGCATAAATGGATCCTCCCCGATTTCTCATGTAATGATGCCCTACTTTTTCAGCGATTCCGGAAACCTGGTGGCGTTTCATTGTCTGGATGGAGCCATGAGTTCCAGTCCCACGAAGTATGATGTTTTTGCCCGGGATTTGGCGGCGAACGCCACCGCCGTGATTTCCACGCCCGTCTCCACGCTGCCTTCCGGCACGGCCTTTGGCAGCAGCGGACTTTCCCCCTTTTCCATCAGCTCCAACGGGCAATTCGTCGCTTTCTATTCGGACGCGGCGGGACTCGCGCCCAGCGTCACCAACGGTTATCGCAACATTTATCGGCATGATCTTGCCAGCGGATTGAATGTCTTGGTGAGCGTCGGAACTGACGGCTTAACTTCCGGCAGCAGCCAGTCATTCGATCCATCCATCAGCGGCGACGGGCGATTTGTAGCGTTCGCCAGCTCCGCCACCAACCTCGTCGCCAACGACACCAATAATGCGAAGGATGTGTTTGTCCGCGATGTGCAAACCGGCTTGACCGTGCTGGTGAGCGTCGATGCCAGTGGGCTTGGGGAGGGTAACGGAGACTCTTATTCACCGCAAATTAGCAGCAACGGACGGTATGTTTTGTTTTTCAGCGCGGCAAACAATCTGGTGGCTGGAGCGAGCGCCGAGTTCTTTTGGAGGGATTTGCAGGCTGGGACCACCACTGCCATCGGCGCGACCAATATTGCGACCATGACACCTGATGGCAGCAAAGTGCTTTTTGTCTTAGGCTCCCAATTGTGCCTCTGGCAGGCCCAGACAAAAACCGTCACCACCAATGTAACCCTTTCGGCCACCACCCCTATATGGGTTGTTGCCATCAGCCCGGACGGAACGCGCGCCGTGTTTGAAGCCGGCGGTCAGAATTACACCGTCGATCTTGTCCAGAACACTTACGCGCCATTAAGCGCTGGGCCGGCTTTTCAGTCGCTGTTTCCAGGACAATTCAGTGGCAATGGGCTTTTTCTGGCGAACTTGGTGGGCACCCTGCTTCCACCCCCCTCGAACAACATCGTGAATTACCAAGTTTATCTTTACAGCTTCGAGGGCGCGACGAACCAGCTTATCAGTCAAGCCTATGATTCAAGCGGGCCGGGCAATGGCACTTGCGATTCCCTGGCCATAAGCGAGGATGGCCGTTATGTCGCCTACAGGAGCTCCGCCAGCAACCTTGTCCCCGATGACGCCAACGGACTTCCTGACGTTTTTCTTTATGATCGGTTGACCGGTGGCACGACTCTCATTAGCGTGAGCCAATTTGGAGCCCGATCGGCCAATGGGCATTCGGGTAATCCAGTCTTTAGCGGCGACGGCCAGACCCTGTTTTTCCAAAGCTGGGCTTCGGATTTGGCCCCCGGCGATTTCAATCAAGCGGGCGATGTCTTCGCTTTGTCCTTATCGACCAACGGGCTGGGGGGGTTGACCAATGTCCCGCCGTCTTTGGAGTTTTCTGGCCTGGTCATGCCGGCGGCTGGCAGCCAGAACGGGACCAATCAAGGTCCCACCCTGCTGTGGCAGGCGATTCCCGGAGTGGGTTACCAGGTGCAATTCAAAAACAGCCTTACCGATCCCGAGTGGGAGGCCCTTCCAGTCGCGGCCACGGTTGTTGGCGCTCAAGGGCAAATCATCGATCTGACTCCGAATCGCGAGCAGCAGCGCTTTTACCGCTTGATCTCATTTTAGCCCTCGGCGGCTTAAGAAACAGTATCGAAAGGATGCGGCCGGCGAGACGCCGACCGCTACGACCGGGACAGTCGCGCTCCCCAAGCGATGAAATTCGTCCGGCTGGGCGAGGATTCGCTTTCGGAGATGAGAGTTGAAATCTCCCCCGCGAACGAATATCCTAACTGCATGAAAACTCGCCGAGGCTTGATCGTCGTTGCCGCCGCCTTGGCCCTCTGTGGCTGCGGCAAACAACAGAATGCGCCGCCGCCTGCTGCTGCTGCCGCTCCGGCTTCCGGTTCCGCCAGTTCGTCCGGCACGTCCGGCAACTACCTTGGCGCCCTCGCTCATGGCGAACAAAGGGCGGTCAAGACGATTGACGTGACTTCATTGAACGAGAATCTCCAGCTTTTCAACGCGCAGGAAGGGCGTTATCCCAAGGACCTCAATGAACTCGTCACGCAGCATTACCTGGGCAAGCTCCCGGCCCCGCCCGTGGGCATGAAATTTGTCTATGACGCCGATCAGGGGAAGGTCAGCGTGGCCCCTCAGTAACCCTGCTTGTTTTTGTGCGCACGGGGGCCAACACGTCTTCGGCGGGGTTTTCGCTCGTGGAATTGCTCGTCGTCATGGCATTGCTCGTCATCCTGACGGTCATGAGCAGCAGCCGTTTCAGTTCCTCAGCCCGCCACTCCGAGCTGGCCAAATGCCAGGGAAACATCCAAAAAATCTATCTCGCCTTCAGCCTTTACCGCAACGATAACAGGGCCTTTCCCGTCCTCAAAGACGCGCCGGATTCCGCCGCCGCCCTCAGTTTGCTCATTCCCAAGAGCACGACCGTCACGGAAATCTTCATCTGCCCCGGCAGCCACGACAAAGCCTTGCCCGAAGGCGAAAGTTTTGCGCGTCGCCGCATCAGTTACGCCTATTACATGGGCCGCGGCGCAAACGATGATCCCGGCGAGATTCTTCTTTCAGACTGGCAGGTCAACACCGAACCCAAGCGGGCCGGGCAGCAAATCTTCTCCTTCGATGGCAAGAAACCCGCGAACAATCATCACACCGACGGCGGGAACCTGCTTTCGTGCGGCGGGGCCGTTTCAGCAAGCGGCCCCAAAGCCCCCCGCGACCTGCTTTTTCCCTCCTCGGTGCGGCTGTTAAATCCTTAATAAGATGAATATTAAAGTCCAGTGTGCTTGCGGCGCGAAGTATTCGTTTGAGGTGGAACCAATCGATGGCCGGATGCCCTTCGCGGTCAACTGTCCAACCTGCCATGCCAATGGCACCGAAGCGGCTAATCAAGTGATCGCTGAAACGCTGGCCGCTGAAGGGTCTGCCGCGCAGCCGAAACTGCGCGTCCACGTGGCCGCTCCCGCGCCGGGGCAAGATGTTCCGCCGCCCTTTCCCCAAGCCGAGGAGCGCCGGGCCCAAACCATGCAACGGTTGCGGAAGGAACGCGAGCAATGGCGTTTGACCGGCTGGATTGCCTGGGGTGCGGTCGTGCTCGTCGTGGCCTGCCTGGGCGCCTGGGCCTGGTTTGCCTTTGCCGGCTCAAAACCGCATCTGGAGTACGCGGTCAAGGTGCCTGGTTCCGGCTCGTCTTCCCGCGCGCAATTCCTGGATCCAAAGACTATTCTTCTTGTCAATCCCGCCTTTGCCACCGCGTATGATTTGGCCGCCCATCGCGACTTATGGTCCACGCCCCTCTCCCCTTCATCCTCTGCCGACCCGGGCGGCGCGGCGCCGTCGGTTTTCGTTGACAAGGATAACATTTGGATTTGCCTGGGCGCGCGGGTGGTCCGCCTTGAGCGGAGTTCTGGAAAAATGGGGCAAACCATTCCCGTGGCGGGCCAATTTCTAAGTTTTAGCCCGACGGTGTCGAACATCCTGGTCGTTTCGGCCAAAGACGAGACCACGCGTCTGGCCATGCAGATCGATCTTTCCACCGGAGAGCCATCCACTCAGGAGATCACGGTGCCGCGAGCGCAGAAGCACGCCATGCCCAACGAACTTCCCGCCAACGTTCAGCCCACCGCTTCGGTCCTTCTTTCCCAGGCGCTGGATGAAAAGAAGTTTAACAAACCGCTCGACGCCATGAGCAGTGAATTCTTCTCCACCGGCCAGAACCTTGTTGAAATGCGAGTTCGTCTGCTGGAACCCAAAGTCACCTGGTTGCAGTCCATCAAGCCGCGCGGCGCCTCGCGTCTCAACGGCACTACTAGCACCTCCACCAGCGTGGCCGACGTGGAGGAGGAGGTCTTCAACGACATCAAACGCAGCCAAACCGGCGGCGTCAAAAGCATCGACGAGAGCCGCTACGAGGTCCAACTTCGCCGCTGGCTCGGCGGCGCGCCGGCGCAATGGACCGGCGAGGTCACGGGCGTGCCCATGTTCTTCTCCCTTCCCACCGTGGACCTGCTCGTGGCCGGCTCTCAACTTTCCGTTTTTGACAAACAGAACCGAAAACTCTTCGACGCGCGCTTGAGCTACTCGGTCAGCGACCGTTTCCAGCCAGACCATTGGGACCATCGCTCGGTCCCCGCGATCGAGAGCGGCGGCGCGCTCTATTTTTTTGACAAAGCCGTCCTGACGGCCTTTTCCCTCCCTGGAGGCGAGATTCGCTGGCGTTTGACCAGCGTCGGCATTAATAAAATTCTGTTGGACGATCAGGGAGCGCTTTACGTCGATTCCACGACGGCGTCGCCGGAGGACATCCAATATTCCGAGCAGATTTCGGCGCAAGGCGCGGCGCCGGTCCTCCTCAAAGTCGATCCGCCATCGGGCAAAATTCTCTGGCAGGCGCAACGGCTGGGAGAGGATTGTTACGTTTCTGGAAAGTTTTTATACACTGCCGGGGCCCAGCAGGGCGGCGTTGCCCTGGTCAACGGCCTGGCCGAGGCGCTCAACGCTCCGGAGCAGCAAGGAGCGGTTTACTTCCGCGTTTACCGGCTCGACCCCGCCACCGGCAAGCCGCTTTGGGAGTTTTATCGGGAAGAGGCCCCGGGTGCCCTGGCTTTCGCGCAAAACCGTTTCCTCGTCCGCTTCGGCGGCGAGGTGCAGGTTTGGAAATTTCTGACATTCTAAATCCTGCTCTTTCGGATTAATTGACATCATACGCCTCTGTGGCACATTTCCGCTCATGAAAATGTTGCTGCCTCTTCTCGTCGTCCTGCTGCTGGCGCAAATCGCGCGCGCGGACAGTGATTCTTCGCTGCAAGCCATTCCGTTGAAAGACATCGACGGCAATGACACTTCCCTCAAATCCTACGCGGGCAAGGTCGTGCTGCTCGTCAATGTCGCCTCCAAGTGCGGCTTCACCCCGCAGTACGCCGGCCTGGAAGCCCTCTATGAGAAATACAAGGACAAGGGACTGGTGGTCGTCGGCGTCCCTTCCAATGATTTTCTCGGACAAGAGCCGGGCACGGCGGAAGAAATCAAGGCCTTCTGTTCGAGCAAATACAGCGTCACTTTTCCCCTCATGGCCAAAGTCCATGTCAAAGGGAAGGAGCAATGCCCGCTCTACGCCGCGCTCACCGGCCCCGCTTCCGCTTTTCCCGGCGACGTGAAATGGAACTTCGGCAAATTTCTGATTGACAAAAATGGCCGGCTCGTCCAGCGCTTTGATCCGCCAGTCAAACCGGACGCCGCGGAACTGGTCCAGGCCGTGGAGTCCGCCCTCGCCAAGAATTAATCCAGGAATGGTAGGGACGCCTCGCCGAGCCGTCCGCTGGAGTTTGGACATTTTTAGAGACCCAATCTGCGTAAAACTCGTTTAGATTGGATCAATCCAATGGCGAATTCGACTGTGGCTGACGAGCCGAAACACCACCGTAAACGAAGCCGACGCGCTGACACTTCCGGAAACAACCGTGATGGTCGTTGCGCCCTGCGTCACCGAGGTCGCAAGCCCTGAACTGGAGATTGTAGCGACGCTCGGTGACGAAGACGACCAGGCGACGGAGCTGGTGACCAC
>JBKQWF010000317.1:0-14499 GCA_052139695.1 Limisphaerales bacterium | reverse complement strand
GTCGAGACTAAAATCCTACGGAAGGTTTTTGAACAGGTTTATTGCGCCCCAATGCAGGAAAGCTGTTTTACGGTCATTCCTGAGGAGACTTGGAATACAGTTTGCCGCCAGGCAATTTGTGCCAGGGCGAGGCGAGAGCGACGAGCACCCCTATACGATTCCCGGCTTTTGCCCGGCACAACCGCTTCCAGGAGAAGAATTGTGTCTCGCACCCTCTTTTGACCCTCAATAATATTTGACCTAGTGTGACCATTTCGTTATCCTCTATGCCATAATGTTTTACAATGGCGAAACTCGGGTTCCGGGCGCTGCTGCCGTCCTGCCGGTTATGTGGCGCGCGGGTATTCTGATCAATGCTCCTGGTTCCCGGGTTATATTTGCTTCCTAATCTTCATTCGGAATTATGCAAGCTGTTAATTCTAACCTAATGACTGATGAACAAGCCTTAAGCCGCGTGACCGCGGCAATGAAAGAGGGCGCAGAATTGCGTCTCAGCGTGGCCCGGCAGTGTGGCCCGGCGATCGTCGCGGCGGCGCGAGCCATCACTGTTTGTTTGCGCTCGGGTGGCAAGTTGCTTTTTTTTGGCAACGGCGGCAGCGCGGCGGATGCCCAGCATCTGGCCGCCGAATTCGTGGGACGGTTCGTCCTTGAGCGCCACGCCTTGCCGGCGGTGGCTTTGACAACAGATTCTTCCATTCTGACAGCCGTGGGAAATGATTATGGATTCGCGCAGGTTTTTTCCAGGCAGATTGAGGCATTGGGCCGGGCAGGAGACGTCGCGGTGGGCATTAGCACCAGCGGCAACTCCCCCAACGTGATTGCTGCCTTCAGGCAAGCGCGGACGCAGAATCTCAAGACGATCGGCCTTGCGGGTAAAGATGGTGGGCAGATAAAACTCTGCACCGATATTCCCCTGGTCGTGGCTTCGCCCAATACGGCGCGTGTGCAAGAGTGCCACATTGCTATCGGACATTTGCTTTGCGAATTAGTAGAAACCGAACTGGCGATGGGGGCCTGAACCAATGAGGTCGGTGCATAATCCCGCACCGGCCCTCCTTTCGGAGACATGGTATTGTTCTTTATTCTTTATTCTTTAGACAGCACCAACAAATGCTGATGATAAAGGTCGTCAAAGGGTTCATCTAACAATTCAGATAATGGGCGAATTGCCGCCACTGAAAATCCCGCTTCGACCGCCAATTCCCGAAAAAACTTCTCCGAACGAGGGAAGAAATTAAGGGCATATCTCAGCCTCACTCGGCCGGTGAGAGACCGATCCTTGATCCAGGCGTTTTCGCCCTTACGTTTGCCGTCATCCAGTTGTATTTGAAAAAGGCACTTCCCGCGTGGTTGGAGCTTTTTGCCGGCAACCTTGAAGAGCGACCTGATCACCGGTTCCCTCAAGTGCTGGATCACGGCGAAGGAGTACGCCTGGTTTAAACTCGAATCTTCGATCTGGGCAAAGCCAGATTTGCCGGAATAAAAATACCTTATATTTGCGGCACCGTTGATGATGCGGCCGCATTCCAGAGCACCCAGCGAAATATCACACGCATGCACAGTCTTCACGTACCGCGCAACGGCTTTGGCCAAAAAGCCCGGACCGCAACCTATTTCAAGGACTTGATCGTCCGGCTTCAGGTACGGCAACAGAATTTGATCGCATATCAATTTGCGAGATGAACGGTTCCGTTCACATTCCGCCTCGAGAAACTGATTTGTCGGCATGCCCTCGTATTCGGGGCGGAAGCTCCTATAAAAATAGTGAGGGCTAATTGACAAGATGCGCAACGCCATATTTCTTTTGAGGAAACTTGGTGTGGTCCGAAGCAGAAATACCAGCCAGTTCGCACCGATGAAAGCCTGATTATCGCTGCCATTTGTGAGCAAGGCCTTAATCAAGTTGAGAGACCTGCGAAAAATGGGATGACGGCGTCCCCGCAGCGAGCCGCTAACTTCTGATTCCCAAAGATTTGCGGCGGCCGGCTGGCGGCCGCTACGATCAACGGAACGATTCACAAAAACCTATTCATCGGCACTTTAAATTTTGAGGCCATGATATTCGATCTTTTGAGAGTTCTTTCAGCCTCACAAACGGCCTTCCCAACCATAGGAATTAAGCAAAAATTATGCCGACGGCGCTCGTGAGACCATTTCATATATCATTAATGGGTCAACAGGTCAATAGGTCAACGGCAATCGTTCTTCTTCGGCACACATGGGCCGAAGAAATACAATTGTCGTTGACGGGTCCAGCTCAACACCTGATCAGGATGCAAAAATGATCTGAGAGGCTGGCGCATTAATGCGAATATCCATCTTGTGCTCGTTCAAAAAGGCCTGGTTTAGCCTCTGGTGGCACTCCGGAGGAGCCACGAAGAGGACGAATCCGCCGCCGCCGGCGCCCAGTAGTTTTCCACCCCACGCACCCGCGGCAATGCCAGTATCGTAAATCCTATCAATCTCAGGGCTGGAAACGCCACCATCCAGGCGCCGTTTGGTTACCCATGCCTTCTGGAGAAGCAAACCAAATTCCGAAAGGGATTTTCCTGAGACAATCAAATCATGGCCGATATCCACCATCCGGCGCATTTCGGACAAATGGTCGCTATTTTCCCCGAGCCTTTGGATTTTCTTGGCCTCGAGATTTTGAGCGCGACGTTTGACCCCTGTGAAAACGAGATAAAGATGCGCCTCAATTTCCTCAATTCGCTTTCGAGAAACAGAAAGAGCGTTCACGCGAATGTCGTCCTCGGCATGAAATTCCAGCACGTTAAAACCACCGACCGCCGCGGTGGTCTGGTCTTGCACGCCGACACACTCCCCAAGCATGTTGCGTTCGATGTCAATGGCTTCGTACGCAAGGTCCAAGGGCCGCACAAATTCACCCTTGAAAGCGTGGAGCGCCAAGAGCAGTGCCACCGTAAAGCTCGATGATGAACCCAATCCCGTGAATGCCGGCAAGTCCGCAACCGTATGAATCTCGATGTCTTTCTCGAGACCGCAATACTGGAGACAGGCCCGAAACACCGGATGCTCAATTTCAGCGACATTCTTGACAATCTCGCCTTTGCTGTAGGAAATTCGAACCGCGTAATCGAAAAGACAGCTATGAAACGTGCTTGCGGTAACATAGGAATATTTGTCAATGGCGGTTGCCAGCACGGCGCCGCTATGTTTCCGAAAATACTCCGGGAAATCTGTTCCACCGCCAAAAAAACTGACACGAAGCGCAGCGCGAGAAATAATCATTAGTATGCCTCAGGATCAAAACCAGGCGGCGTTATTTTGAACAAATTTTTCCGCCTGAAACAATGTTGCGGGAGTTCCTATATCCACAAAAGCCGCTTCACAGATGACCACGCGCAGACATTTGCCTTGGGCCAGCCACTCGGGAAAGAGCTCCGTTTCGAAGCTCAGAGGGCGCTTCTTCATCACCTGTTCCACGATAGAATTCTTCAAAAGATAAACTCCCGCGTTGACCAGGCCGGAGCCGGATTGCTTTTCACGAAATTTTACAATCCGCCCCTGGCCGTCCGCCTCCAGCGTTCCAAACCGTGATGCATCGGCCAGTTTCACCGCGAGCATTCCGCCATCGGCATTTGGGTCTTGCGAAAGTCTCAGAAGCGGTTCCAACCCAGTAACCGTAAGCGAGTCTCCATTTAGTACGAGCCAGGCTGAAATGGCTTGATCGAAGGCCGCGCGCGCGCACGCATTCAGAAAACCGCCCGCTGTTCCAAGAGGCGGTTTTTCAGGCACACATTGAATCTTCAGGCCGGCTGGGGAGTTTCTCGCATAATATGTTTCGATAAATTCGGATAAATACCCAGTCGATAACACGACATCTGAAATTCCTTGACGCCGCAGATACGCCAGCACCCAATCCAAAAAAGGCCGTCCCGCGACTGGCGCCATAGGCTTTGGAATATCCGGCAGCAGATGTTTAATCCGAGTTCCGAAACCGCCCGCGAGGACAACCGCCGCAATTCTCTCATTTTCGGACTTATATGACATGGTCGTTAAACTTGAATCCACGACTCCCTTTTCTCCAAATCGCGGACCCCATGCGAAAAAAAACAACTTTGTGAAATCATGACAGAAAACACAATTGTCAAAGTGATTGTAACGCCATGGCTCAAATTGGCAAACTCAAAATTCAACTGAAAATTGATTTTTAAAACCCTGGCAAGCCACATCCAAAAGAATGGAGAAGAAGCTTGACGTGCCGGGAAGATTTTTCCAGTCTGGGGGCAAGGAGTGCCTGCAAGGGTTTGCCGAAAGCGGAAATTAAAGGGGGTTTTAGTGGCATCATTTGTGCTTATGCAGCAGTGCCACTTGGCGGGCGCGTGGCTCAATTATATGGCAATCGATTATCTTGTGAATTGTGTCAAGTCAATTGTTTGCCTTGTGGCCGTTGCGGAATTCTCCCTCTGCGTCGCACAGGGCCAAACCACTTCCTTCTCATTTACGCTGGATGAACCCTGCAAAACCAGCGCGGGTGTTTATACGAGCAACGGCACATTGGTTCGCACCCTCTGGAGCAAACATCGTTACTATGCCTCGGGAACCTATACGGCTTTATGGGATGGTTTGGACGACAACAGTAATCAAGTGCCGGCCGGGGTTTATGAAATCAAATTACTCCAACATAACACGGAGTACTTATGGGACGGGGTTGTCGGCAACACCTCCGCCGAGAGTTCCGGACCGACAGTTCATTTGGGTTTTTGGCCAATGGCGGACATGGCGATCTCAGGGACTAATGCGTTCTATGTTTCGGGCTATAACGAGGGAAAATACGATTTCCGCAACTTTCTGACGACTGATCCCCAACATGTCAAAATGGCGTGGTACTGGGTTTATAGCTCGCAATTCAACCGCGTTTATTCAGTTCCGGGAGATATCAACGATTTGAATTGGCTGTGGGTGGCGGCGGATTCCGACTGGGTTTATTTCGCCGCATCCGGAACGCCCAATCCATCCAATCCGAGTGTCCCAAAAGCGCACCCTGGCTGCATCGTGGCTTGCAACGTTGCGGACAACAGTCCTGCTTATTTCAGTGGCGGCGTTCCAATCATTAACAACGGCGCGAATTCTCCGCTGCCCAACGGTATTTATGTGGGCACGCAACCGGGGCTGAGCGGCATGTCCGTCCAACAAAATGGCAACCTGCTGGCGGTATCGGTCGCGCCGGACAACCGGGTTTATCTCATGGATAAGCGCGCGGGATCGTCGATCGCTCAATTTACAGTGGCCTCGCCGGGACGACTGAGTTTTTCGCCTGACGGCAGCCTGTGGGTCATTTCAGGCACGAGTGTCATTTGTTATACCAATGTTGGACCGAATGCCTCGCCGGCGCTGAGGATTCCTAACTTCAGCGAACCGCTGGATGTGGCGGTAAATCCGTCCAATCCAAACTTGCTCCTGGTGGCGGATGGAGGAAGCAGCCAGCAAGTTAAAGCGTTCAACTCCGCGGGCGCGCCTATATGGACTTACGGGCTGGCTGGGGGTTACCAGTCCAACGGCGTGGCCGTTGCGACCAACAAGTTCTGGTTCAACGACGGCGAAAACGACGAAACATTTATCGCCTTTGCGCCGGATGGGTCGTTTTGGGTCGGAGACGGCGGCAACAATCGATCGATGCACTTCTCCGGGTCCCTGAGTTACATTGAGCAAATCATGTATCAACCGCATTCGTACATCGCCGCGGTGGACAAGAATAATCCGAACCGGGTCTTCAATCAGTTTTACGAATTCAATGTGGATTACACCCAACCTTTGTCCGAGGGCTGGACCCTTGTCAACAACTGGCAAGCGAACGTGCCGCAGGTCAATATTTCATGGAACAAAGGATTATACGAAGTTACGACGTTTCCCAACGGCCGGACATACGCGTTGGTCGATAATAACACCTACACGTTTGCCATGAGCGAACTGTGTGAGTTGGCGCCGAATCAACTTCGGTTGACCGGCTTGTATCCGGCTTGGAGCGCCAGTCGCGGCTGGATTTCGCTGGGCCCGGACGGTTCCGCACGAAGAACAACGATGGGGGCACCGACCTGGTATGAAGCGGCCTTGACGGGGTTCGACTCGGCCAATAATCCGATATGGAACCCTGAACAGCTGATTGCTACGGCACCCGACGGGGCGACCGATCCGGTGCCGCGCTGTTGCAGTTTTGGAAATGTCCGCGCCGCCATCAGCAGCAACAACATTCTCATTTCATTCGACCAGTCGCTCAACGGCGGCTGGCACTTGGGCGGAATAAATGTCGGCGGGAACGCCTGGCTTTGGAAGGCGAGCCCGGCGGTTGCCTATATGAATGGGTGCGGCACTTATGAGATATCAAATGGAATAACGTACGGCGGGGACACCGTGGAAGCGATTGACCGCAATGTCATCTACGGTTTTCATGGGGAGTTTTTCAGAGGCCAGGGGCAAGCGGGGCAGGGGATGCACTTTTACGACGATGGTTTGTTTGTTGGCCAGTACGGCGAGGCAAGTCCGGGGCATTCCGCTTACGAGGGTTCACTGCCTGGTTTTGCGGGAAATGGGCACTGTCCGAACCTGACAAAGACCCCCACCGGGGATTATTACCTTTGGGTAAATGACGAAAGCGATCACGGGCCCCAGCGTTGGCATTTCGTCAACGCGCGGAATATCCGCGAACAAAGCGGGACGGGGATTTTGGGCGGTTCCATTATTCTATCACAGCCGCCTCCAGCATTTCCGACTGGATTGACTGCCAAGAACGGAGACCGCCGCGCGGAGCTAACATGGAAGCCCGTCCAAGGGGCAAGTTCTTACAATATTCGCTATTCGCTGATGAATGGCGGTCCTTACAATACGATTGCGACGACTTCAACGAATACGGACTGCCTCTTTGGTGGTTTAACCAACGGACAAACGTATTATTTCGCGGTTACCGGCGTCATCGGCGGGACGGAGGGAATTCCTTCCGAGCAGGTCCCGGTAACGCCGTTTGACACGACTCAAAATGTCCTCTGCGCCGGTTCGATGTCGGAAGGGGGACAATTTACGCCAGTCATCGACGTGACGACGACAAATATGAATTCGGATTTTGCCAGTTACGTTGGCGCGGAACACTATACAGGGGTCCTCAACCTTCGGGAATTAGATTATTACGGTTATGGGAATCTGGAGAATGAAAGTGTCGGAACTCAAGGCTACGCGATCTTCGATTGGAATGGGCCCGGATCAAGTCGGATCAATATTCCCGGCCCTTTTACGCTAAGGACGAACTCCGGCTGGTGGGATGTTCCGTATTTGGAACGGCAATTTCGAATTGATAACGTCCTTGGCCTCAACAATGGCATTATCGCGGGGCCCAAGGCTTCGATGAGCATCGCGGTGAGCGATACCAATTTCCATTACTTGACAGTAATCAGCCCGGCTCAATACAACAACCCACGTGTTTTCACCTTGGAGTTGACATCGACAAACAACACGTCGGCCGTTTACACATTGGATGAAGCGCCCGGGTTATCCCATGTCTTTCAATTCCTATTCAGCGGAAACGTCACCCTCACGGCTGATGCGTCCGGCCCGGGTGGAAGCGACGCCATTGTGCAGGCGCTTTTCTTCGACAACGCGCCGGTCACTTACAGCCAATCCATCGTTCAAGCGGCGCAATCCACCAATACGACCACGACTCTCGCCTCTTCACCGAATCCCGCCCTGGGCGGGGCGGTCATCACTTTTACGGCAACCGTTGCCGGAAGTGGTGGAACGCCGACGGGCAGCGTGGATTTTTTTAACGGAACGCATAGTCTGGCGACGGCGACCTTAACCGGGCTTGGGGTCGCGACTTTCAGCACAACGTCGCTTCCGGCGAGCGGTTCTCCCTACTCAATTACCGCGGTTTACAGTGGTGACTCGGACTTCGTGGGGAGCGCTTCCACGCCATTGCTGGAGGTGATCACGAACCCCGCGCCGACCGGCTCCGGGTCATCGGCCGGCCCCCTTTCGGCAAGGTGGTTGTTGAGCGAGGGTTCTGGAACGGGGGCAGCCGATTCCAGCGGCAACGGCAACACCGGAACGCTGATTAATTCGCCTATTTGGGTGACCGGCGCTCCAGGCACAAATGCACTCGAATTTCCGGGGGCCTCCGTCCCCGGGGCGGCGTACGTTGCGGTGCCGAATAGCACCACGTTGGGCGATCAGGGACTAGGCAGCAACATCACGATCTGCGCTTGGGTAAAACGATCGGCCGCATCGGTTGGAAATTACTGCGCCGTGGTGGCCAAGGACGTGCCGTCTGACGTATCGCCCTACCACAGAAACTACGAGCTCATTTTCGATACCGGCAGTCATCTGCTATTCGTCTATCGTAACAGTGCGGGAACGGCGTGGGTGGAATACTCGTCTTCCCGGATTTAC
This sequence comes from Limisphaerales bacterium, assembly GCA_052139695.1. Taxonomy (GTDB): domain Bacteria; phylum Verrucomicrobiota; class Verrucomicrobiia; order Limisphaerales; family Palsa-1400; genus PLGF01. Next base: position 6,099 of record JBKQWF010000317.1, on the reverse strand, counting down.
AATGACATAGCGAATTGGCATTTCTATTGCGTGAGTTACACCTACGGAGTTTCTTCGTCATGCGCGCTTTATGTCGATGGCGTCCCGGCGCCCGGGAGTTGGACGAGCGGAAACGGTTCGGATGCGCCCGCCTCGACATCCGGCGGCCCTGTTTTGATCGGCATTGACGGCACCGGAACGGCCGCAAAGGGAAGCATCTACGACATGATTAGCATTTACAACACCGCTCTTACTTCATCGCAAATTGCCAGCCTATACGCCACCGGCAGTTCGAGCGGCACAACCGCGGCCGCCACCACGACGAGTGTCACATCCTCGAAGAATCCCGCGCCCGCCGCCGCGGCCATAACTCTTACGGCAACTGTGAGCGCCGCCGGAAGCATTCCCACAGGAAGCGTTGCATTTTACTCGGGAACCGCCAGCCTGGGGAACGCAACGTTAAACGGATCGGGCATTGGCACCTTGACCACCGGCGCCTTTACGGCAAGCGGGTCGCCGTACTCGATTACGGCAGTTTTCGGCGGAAACACATCGTTTGCGAGCAGCACTTCCAGCGTTCTTACCGAGGTCGTGACCAATGCCAGCACCAGCCCTGGTCCCAGCGCTACCGTCCTGGCGACCTCGCAGAACCCGGCGACGGCGGGGACGTTGGTGACTTTGACGGCAACGGTAACCGGCAGCGGAATTGTCCCGACGGGCAATGTCACATTCTTCGACGGCAGCACCAACCTTGGTGCTAGCACGCTGAACAATTCGGGCATCGCGACATTCAGCATCAGCACCCTTGCCGCCAGCGGCTCGCCTCATTTGATCACCGCGGTTTATAGCGGCAATGGTTCCTTCAGCGGCAGCACTTCCGGTGTTGTTTCGGAGGTCATCAGCAATCCGGCGGCGACCATGATCCCGCTGGTCAACGGCAGCTTCGAGAATCCTGCCGGGGCACGAGGGACGGTCGCGGGGACTCCGACTGGCTGGGTGGCTTCGAACAAGAACCCGTACGGAGTTTATAACCCCGGCCTTGGAGTGTATTCCAACGTAGTGAATGATATGTTGCCAGCGCCAGCGCAAGGCTCACAGGTGCTCTGGATTAACGCGGGAAACTACGTGGCGCAATTCTTAACCAACACCATGGCGCCGAACCAGACGTATAAGTTGAGCGGAGCGATTGGAAACCGAGGGGATGGATACGGCCTTCTGCCAACAGACCAGGATTATGTGAATTTGGTTGTCGGCAACACGATAGTGGCACAGAACGTGAACTTGGTCCATCCGGCGCCCGGCACCTTCTTGGCGTGGTCAATAAGTTACACCTCGCCAGTGGCTGGAATTCCCGCTGGCACATTACAGATTCGACTGGGGCAGAACGGCACCGGAGAGGTCAACTATGACAACATCATTCTAACGGTTGGGCCAGCCGGTCAATAGCAGTATTGTTTGTTGATCCAGCCCTGGAAGCGGCGGTTGCCGGAGGCGTCCTCGCGAGGGCCGAGGCCCGTGTGGCTGGAGACTTGGCGGCGGTTCTGGAAGTGGTCCCAATCGGCCACTTCGGTCGGTCTCGGTCGGTCGCCGTGCCTCGACAAAACACTTGCAAAACGCGAAAATTGCACGAAACTCCACGAGAACTTTTATCGTTCGTGGGATGTAGCCGGTTTGTAAAACCAGGGGAACGGGCTTGCAGCGCTGGATGTTATGTTAAGCATTTTTTCGTAAATCCGGCCCGTTCTCTGTAACAACTGCTGGCACATCGTCGTGAATGAATGAGGTGGTCGGTGTGGCCCACCCCTAAATAATTTGTTCTTATTTCTTATGAAAGCCATGAGACGTTTTGTTTATTGGACACTATTGGCATATTCATGCTGTGCGATTGGGGCCCTCCAAGCGCAGAGCACCTCCTTCTCCTTCATTCTGGATGAACCTTGCAAGACCAGTGCCGGCGTGTACAGCCTCGACGGCACGTTGGTCCGCACCCTCTGGAGCAAGGCGCGTTATTACGCGCCAGGAACTTATTCCGCCGTCTGGGACGGCCTGGATGACAACAGCAACATGGCGCCGACAGGTAATTACGAAATCAAGCTGCTCCAGCATAATACGGAATATGTCTGGGACGGCGCGATTGGCAATACCTCGGCCGAGTTATCTGGTCCGACGGTGCATGAGGGATTCTGGCCAATGGCCGACATGGCAATTTCAGGAACAAAGGCTTTTTATGTTTCGGGCTATGACGAAGGCAAATATGACTTTCGCAGCTTCCTCACCAGCGATCCGCAGCACGTCGCGGCGGCATGGTATTGGATTTATAGCACCCAGTTTAACCGAGTCAGTTCGGTCCCGGGAGATATCAACGATCTCAGTTGGCAGTGGGTGGCGGCGGATTCCAACTGGGTTTACTTTGCCTGCTCAGGAACGCCCAATCCCACGAACACGTCGGTGCCCAACGCCTATCCCGGTTGCGTAGTGGCCTGCAACGTCGCTGATAATAGTCCTGCGTATTTTTCCCAAGGCGTTCAGATTACTAATCATGGGGCCAATTCTCCTCTTCCCAACGGGATTTATGTCGGCATGCAGCCCGGTTTGAGCGGGTTGTCCGTGCAACCCAATGGGAATTTGCTCGCCGTCTCGGTTGCTCCAGATAATCAAGTATATCTCATGGACAAGACTTCTGGCGCGGCCATCACCCACTTTTATGTCGATGACCCGGGCCGGTTGAATTTCTCGCCCGATGGCAGTCTTTGGGTGATTTCCGGCAACAGCATAATCTGTTACACGAATTTGAGCTCAACCCCATCGGTCGCCTTGACGCTCCCGAATTTCAGTGAACCGTTAGACCTGGCGGTCAGTTCGACCAATGCCAATCTCATCCTCGTGGCGGACGGCGGGGCAAGCCAGCAAGTGAAGGCCTTTGACAGCGCTGGGGCGCCGCTTTGGACTTATGGTCAAGCGGGAGGATATCAGGCAAATGGCCCAGCGGTCACTACAAACAAGTTTTGGTTCAGTAACGGGCAAAGGGACGGCACTTTCCTGTGCTTTGCCCCCGATGGTTCGTTTTGGGTCGGCGACGGTGGAAACTTCCGTTCTCTGCATTTCTCCGCTGCGTGCGGTTACCTGGAACAAATCATGTACCAACCGCATTCCTATGTGACGGCGGTGGACCAGAACAATCCTTGCCGTGTTTTCAACCAGTTTTTAGAGTTCAGCGTGGATTACACCAAGCCCCTTCAACAAGGCTGGGCGCTGGTGAATAATTGGGGTGCGAACGTGCCGCCCGTTAATATCTCCTGGAATCCTGGAATATACGAGGTTACCACCTTTACCAATGGCCGGACCTATGCGTTGATCGATAATAACGGCTCTCAATTTGTGATGAGTGAGCTTTGCGAATTAGCCACCAACCAGCTCCGTTTGACCGGACTTTATCCGGCGTATAGTAAGTCCAATCGAGGGTGGATTTCGCTTGGTCCGGATGGCTCGGCCCGTCGCACGACTATTGGCGACGCCAAGTGGTATGAGGACACTTTGAGCGGATTTGATGCGAGCAACAATCCGCGGTGGAATTCCGATAAGCTGATCGCCTCCGCGCCGGATGGCAGCACCGATCCAGTGCCGCGTGACAGCAGCTTTGGCAACATTCGCGCCACCATCAGCAGTAACAATATTTTGATCGCCTTTGATCAATCCTTAAATAATGGGTATCATCTGGGCGGCATCGCGGTGGGGGCCAGCACCTGGCTGTGGAAGGCCAGTCCGGCGGTTGGCTTCATGAACGGCCGAGGCACTTACGAAATATCCAACGGCTTGACTTACGCAGGAAACACCCTTCAAGCCATCGATCGCAACGTGATTTACGGGTACCACGGTGAGTTTTTTCGCGGCGAAGGACAAGCCGGCCAGACCATGCACTTCTATGATGACGGATTATTTGTCGGTCAGTTTGGCGAGGCCAGCCCCGGCCATTCCGCCTACGAAGGCGCATTGCCCGGTTTTGCCGGAAACGGCCACTGTCCCAATCTGGTTAAAACGACCACTGGAGATTATTACCTCTGGGTGAATGATGAAAGCGACCATGGGCCACAACGCTGGCATTTTGTCAACGCCAGAAACATTCGCGAGCAGATCGGCATCGGCGCTTTGGGCGGGACAATCACTTTAAGCAACCAAACCTATGATTTTCCGTCAGGAGTTACGGGCCAAAGCGGCAACCAGTCCGGACAATTATCGTGGCAGCCTGTGGCGGGAGCGACTTCCTACGACATTCGCTATTCGCTTCTGAATGGCGGACCGTACAGCGTTTTGGCGGGCAATACGACGAATCTAAGTTGCGTCATCGCCGGCTTAAGCAACGGAGTGACTTATTTTTTTGCGGTGACGGCGATTCAGGGCGGAGTCGAAGGGACTCCGTCCGAGCAAGTCCCGATAAATCCATTCGACATTACGCAAAACGTCTTATGTGCCGGGTCCATGTCTGAGGGCGGACAGTTTACACCAGTCGTCGAGCTCAGTTCCACGGCGGTGTCTCTTGGCCAACCCAGCTATATCGGGGCACTGCACTTGACTGGATTATTGGATTTGCGTGAACTGGACTATTACGGGTATGGCAACTTGCAAAATGAGACCGTCGGCACCGAAGGTTATGTTCTTTTCGATTGGGAGGGCGAGGGAACGCGGCTGACGAACCTTCTCGCCCCCATCACCATCACCCCGGGCTCCGGCTGGGGGGAGATTTCCAATCTGGAGCGGCAATATGCCGTGGATGGCGTTCAAGGCACCAATGACGGATGGTTCGCCAACACGACCGGCTCGATCGCAATCGACCCGGGCGACACCAACTATCATTTCTTGACCGTATTCAGCCCGGCGCAGTTCAACAATCCAAGGGTTTTCAGTTTATCGCTTAGTTCAACCTCTAACAATACACCGGCAGTTTACACTTTGAATGAGAATCCCGGCTTATCACATGTTTTTCAATTCTTGTTCAGAGGCAACGTCACGCTGACGGCAGATGCCACCTCCGGCGGCACGGGCGCGATCATCCAAGGCCTCTTCTTCGATGAAGCTCCTGCGATATCGAACGCGTCATCGAGCAGTTCCATCATCAGCGCAACGGAGCTGACCTCCACCGAAAACCCGGCATCGGTTGGCAGCGTGGTGACTTTTACCGCCACTGTGAGCGGCAGCGGCGGAATTCCCACAGGATCAGTGGCATTTTTTGACGGGAGCACTAATCTGGGTTCCGGCACTTTGAACAGTTCGGGCCAGGCGACTTTCAGCATTTCCACGCTCTCGGCCAGCGCATCCCCCCACGCCATCACGGCAGTTTACAGCGGGGATAGCGCCTATGATGGCAGCACTTGCAGCGCGCTTTTGCAAATCATTTTTGGCTCCAGCACGACAACGCTCGCTTCTTCACAGAATCCGGCGGCGGCTGGCAGCGCGGTCACCTTTACTGCCACAGTCACCGGGAACGGTGGAGTCCCCACTGGAACTGTTTCCTTCTTTGACGGAATCAACAACCTGGGCAGCCAGGCTTTGAACGGTTCCGGCGCGGCCACATTAAGCACCAGCGCTCTTTCAGCTTCCGCTTCGCCCCATTCCATTACCGCCGTTTACGGCGGAAGCAGCGCCTTTACCGGCAGCACTTCCAGCGTGCTCTCGCAGGTTATCACGAATACGTCATTCGCCGGCCTCTCGGCAAGCTGGCCGTTAAACGCCGGCGCCGGAACGAGCGCGGTTGATGTCAGCGGCAATGGCAACACCGGCACTTTGATCAATTCGCCGCTCTGGGTTGGCGGGTTGGGAGGCGGCAGCGCGTTAGAGTTTCCTGGCTCATCGGTGCCCGGAGCGGCCTATGTTTCCGTGCCCAACAGCGCTACCTTGGCCGACCAGGGGATTGGCAGCAACATAACGATTTGTGCGTGGGTGGAACGGTCCGCGGCTTCGATCGGCAGTTACTGTGCAATCGTTGCCAAGGATGTTCCTTTCGACACCGCGCCCTACCACAGGAATTACGAACTGATCTTTGACTCGGGTAATCACATCAAATTCAGTTATCGAAACAGCGCCGGGACGAGTTGGGAATTCTACGTCTCATCCGCGGTTTATGCG
>JBKQWF010000316.1:0-66870 GCA_052139695.1 Limisphaerales bacterium | reverse complement strand
GGCGTTGGCCAACGGCCGCCAAATCGAAGAGTTGCTCTTCCAAATGGGACCCGCCCTCCTGCGAGAATATCGCGCCCAGCACCCTGCACGAACGGGTCCGGCGGTGCTGGCGAGACAATCGTCAACCAAAAAACCCCCGCCCAAAAACTAGTGGCATTGGGCGGGACGCCCGCGCTCCCTATGACCAAAGACTAATAGGTCATCCAGTCCTGAGTGGTTCGTTTCTCACAACACATGGGCGGAATGAAACACACCCTTCGGGAATGACTTCTAAACCGGCAAAAATGTCCAAACTTTAGCGGTCGCCTCGGCGAGGCGACCCTACCTCCCAGCCTAGGACTCAGTCCTCGCGACTGCGGCTGACACGCACGGAAACGTAGCCGGCTTGCGGCACGACGAACTTCTTCACCTCCACGCTGACCTTTTGCGGCTTGAACTCGTCCATCACCATGCGCGCAATCTCCACCGCCGCCGTTTCGATCAAGCTCCAGGCCCGGGTTTCCCCAAAACGCAACAGCCGTTGCGCCACGGCGTAGTAATTGATTGTTTTCTCCAAGTCGTCGGCTGCCGCCGCCGCCTCGAACGAATGTATTAGCTCGATAGTCAATAATAAGCGTTGCGGCTTGGCCCGCTCTTCTTCTGTCACGCCTACCCGGTAAAAAACCTCCAAATCCTTGATCGTGATTTGATCCATGCCGGGTCTCAGAGGGCGAACGCTAACACCCGCTCCAGGAGCGTTCGCGTCGGCTGGTTCAGCGGCAATTTCAAGGCTGCCGCCGGCGCCGCCCATTGGAATTCCTGAGCTTCCTCGTTCAGCCTAACGTCCGCCCCGCCTGCCACATGGCAGGTATAATTCAATAAAACGAAGTGGGCCCGGCGGTAGAATTCCCCGGAAAAAATGCAGTCCTGCGCCATGACAAACGCAATCTGATCAATGTCGAGATTGGTTTCCTCACGAATCTCCCGGCGCAACGCCTCGACCGCGGTTTCCCCCGTTTTGATTTTGCCGCCCGGAATTCCCCAAAGGTTGGACCATTTTTGCGTCCGAATCATTAACACTTGCTGATCATCGTCATAAATCAGCGCGCCGACGGTGCAAATGGGGAGTGCTCGCCCCTCCTCTTCCACGCCGCGACATTTCGCCCAGTCGAAGCCGTTCCGCTCCATCAGGCCGTGCAACTCGCCCAAATGCTCCACGATGCGGTCCGGTTCGCTGGCGCGCAATTGCTCCAGCCGGTTGTATCCCGTCAGGACCGCGCAAGAATGGACGCCCCCGTGTTTCGCGGTCTCAATGTCATGCTGCATGTCGCCAATAAAGAGAGTTTCCGCCGGGGACAATTTGTTTTCCGCCAGCACTTCCAGGATTTTGACCCGCTTGTCCCAAACGCCCGGATAGGCCCGCTCGATGTATTGCTCAAAGCCCGTCGCGGCCGCCTGCAAGAGAAAATAATCCGGATGCATCGTGCTCAATACAAAGGCGCGCAGCCCGTGTTTTCGGCAGAAAACCAGGAACTCGCGCGCGTGCGGCAACTCCAGCACCTCCTTCTGCAATTCACGAAAATGGCCGTGAAACGTCCGTTCCAATTCAGCCAGCGGCACGCCCGGCGCAAAGCGGTCGTAAAAGCTCTTGAACGGCAGGCAGAATTCGGCGCGAAAAATCTCCAGGCTCATCGCCGCAACGCCGCATTGGGCAAAGACAGAATTCGTCGCCGCCCAGACCGCCGGCAGGTCATCGACCAGCGTTCCGGACCAATCAAATATGATGTTACGGATCACTGGGAGCGGCCTTGTGTTTGCAGCCAGCGCTGGAATGCTTCCGGACCGAGGATTTCCTCCAGAGATTGCTGTTGTTCGACCTGCGCCTGGGCCAGGGCGGTCACCTTCTCGTCATTGCTCAGGCTCTCGTCGTTGCGAATGCGGTTCAGTTCCGCCTGGGTGGCGCGATTAATCTGGTAGATCGGCAGGACCGCGCTGGCGGGCACATTCAAGCGCTGCGCCACTGCTTGAGCGGAACGGTAGAGCGGGTCCTGGCTCAATTGGAAGGCGGCGTAAAACTGCGCGCCCAGGGTCTCCTTAATCACGGCTTCGCTTTGCGCCTGAAGCTGCTGTTGTTGCTTGAGCAAGCCGGCATCCGCGCCGTTGTAGTAATAAACCGGCTGGCCCAGGATGGAAAAGAGGGCGTTGTATAATCCGCTGAATTGCGCCGCCGACAAATTCATGCCGCGGACTTGTTCCCGCAGTTGTTGCGCCGCCGGCGAATAGCGCAGGACAAATTCGTCATACTGCTCCTGCGTTAAGAGAGCGGCCAATGCCACCAGCGGTTCCTCGCGCAAGCGCACCATCTGCATCGGATCGACCGGGTTGTTCCCCAGCCGCTGCTGTTCCTGGTAGGCCTCGATCTTCAATTGCGCCGGCGCAATGACATCCAACGCGGCTTGTTTGGTTTGGGCGGACATTTCCCCTAGAATGGGACCGGTCAAAGTGATGCCACCGCGAGCGGCGATCGCCTCCTTGGTCTGCACGTCCCATCCTGGTCCCAGGAGGGAAGCGAGCAAATCGCGCCTTTCCACATCCAGGCTTTGGATCTTGGCGGCGGCGGCTCGTTCCGCCTCCGGGTCCGGGTCCGAGCGCCACCATTCATAATTTGGATACTCGACTTCGGTTAATTTGCGGTGCGCGTACAAGCGCCCGACTTCGGAGGTGATAATGTCGCGAACGGTTTGTTCGGGGCATCCGATCGTCCTCAAACTCCTGACAAAGATAGTGTAATTGGTGGATTCGATCATTTGCCAGGTAAAATTCTCGTGCCGCACAATCACATTGGTGCGGACATCGGGAGTGAGATCAATGGCCGTGGGGGCAGGCGGGAGCGGCTCCTTGAAAGGCCGCATCGCCACATAAAGGCTGCCAGCCAGAAACAAATTCAAGCCGATCGAAAGGATCAGCCACGGTCTCGCGCTCATCAGATTATCCTTCCTGAAAAACCGTGCGATGCAACCGTTTTATGCCACGCGCCAGCAACGGCGACCCTGAAAATGGCAGGGTCGCCTCGCCGAGGCGACCGCGGACGGCTCACAAAAGTCCAAACTCCAGCGGACCGCTCGGCGAGGCGACCCTCCCATTCATCATTGACGCGTTTTATGAAACCGCCAGGGGGCGCAACGAACCGGCCCTGACTTCCCAGCGTTGCAGGTCCCGGCCCAGTTCCCGCGGCCAGTTTTCTTCTGTACACGTCATGAAGACCTGGCTGCTGGCCGCGCGCGTGCGGTTGAGCAAGGGCAGAAAACCCGCCCGCCTTTTTGCATCCAATTCGCCCATGATATCGTCAATCAGCAAAATCGGCGGTGTTCCATGCAGGGAGGTTAAATACTCCGCCTGCGCCAGTTTCAAAGCGATGGCTATGGACCGCTTTTGACCTTCGCTGGCAAACTTACCCGCCGACTGGCCATCCAGCGTCAATTGCACGTCGTCCCGATGCGGTCCGAGGATGGTCGAACGAAAGGTCTGTTCCCGGGCGCGGTTGCGGGCCAATTCAACCCCAAAATCGTGGCGAACCGAAGGCTGATAGGCCAACTCCAGTTGCTCCCCCGGTCCGGCCACTTGCGCAAAAGAGCGGTTTGCCAGCGGCGCCACTTCCGGCCATAGGCCATGCCGGAACCTCATCAATTCCTCGCCCGCCTCGATCAATTGGCGGGTGAACCCTTCCAGTGCGTCCGGTTGCGGCGCAGGCGACTTCAACAGCGCGTTGCGCGAACGCAAGGCGGCGGTGTAGCGCTGCAGCAGCGGCAAATAAACCGGGTGCGTCTGCGTCAGGAGCAAGTCCATAAAGCGGCGCCGCAATCGTCCGGTCCCTTTGATCAATTGCAAGTCTTCCGTGCAGAACACCACCGCCCGCAACGTCCCCAAATAATCCCCCAAACGCCGCACCACCTGGCCATCCAGGCTCAATTTCCGTTCCGCGGGCGACCAATAAACCTTGATCTCATGGGCCGTGCCGGCCAGCGTCCGCGCCCCGACAAAGTAGCCCTTTTGGCCATGCCGCACCATTTGGGCGTCCCCCACCCCGCGAAAAGACCGGAGCGTGGCCAGGAGGTAAACCGCTTCCAGGATGTTCGTCTTGCCCTGGGCGTTATCGCCCAGCAAGAGGTGAAATCCAGGCTGGAAAGCCACGTCCAACCGTCCGTAATTGCGAAAGTCCCGCAACCTGAGAGCAGCCAAATGCACCCGCACAGCATCCAGATTTAGCCCGCCGACGCGAGCCTAAAGAGCTGAGCCGATTTCCTCGCTCCAATCCAAAAAAATAATCCTTGCCACCCGCTTCAATCTCCTTCAGTCTGCTCGACTTTGAAATAGCGTTATGTCTCGATATTGCGAAATTACTGGAGTTGGCCCGACCAAGGGCAGTCACATCTGGCGTAGTGGCAAGGCCAAGAAAAAAGGCGGCATTGGCCAGCACATCACGGCCATTACCAAGCGACGCTTCCTGCCCAATCTGCAACGGGTCAAAGCCGTGATTGACGGCGAAGTCCGCTACATTCGCGTCTCCGCGCGCGCCTTGAAAAAGGGCAGCGTGATCAAGGCGCCCAAACGCCGCTGGAGCAAAGAAGCCGCCGTCCCCGCGGCCAAGTAGGCCGGCTATTTTCGCTTCAACCGCCGCATCGTGGCCCGCTTCATTTCGCGGTCCACATCGCGTTCCTTGATGTCCTGCCGTTTGTCAAATTCCACTTTGCCCTTGCCCACGGCCAAAGCGACTTTGACCTTGCCATTTTTCCAATAAACCGAGAGCGGAATCAAGGCGTTGCCTTTGACCTCCCCCAGGCCCAAAAGTTTGCGGATCTCCGATTTGTGCAGAAGAAGTTTCCGGGGGGCTGTGGGGTGGTGGCCGAAGCGGTTGGCCTGGATATACTCGTCGATGTGCGCGTTGTAGAGCCAGACTTCGTTTTTTTCAACGCGGGCAAAAGCGTCGTTAATCTGCGCTTTCCCGGCGCGAAGCGTCTTCACTTCCGACCCGTGCAGGACAATGCCCGCCTCAAAGGTCTCAAGGATATGATAATCGCGCCGCGCCTTGGAGTTGTGCAGGATTTCGGCCATAAGCAACGGCCGCCTCGTACCTCCCCGCGGCCCTCGGACGGAGAATCTTAGCGCCCGCGCCGTTTCTTGGCCGGTTGCACTTCTTCTTCGGCCAGCAGGTTGACTTCGAAGTCCATCTTCCCCTCAATCAATTCGAGCAAGGCGATGTCCGCCGACCCCAAAGTGCCCGGCTGATCGATCAGCGGGCGGCTATTGCCGCCGCCGGAAGTTAACTGCCGCACACGGCGCGAGATAAGGTTGACCAGGACATTCGGATTGCCCACCTTTGCCAAAGCTTGCTTAACGTATTCGCTATTCACGAGTAGGTTAGACTACTCTCTGCAAAAGCAAGCGCAACTTAAAATGTAAGAATTATGAGACTCAACAATCGCACGACCTGGCTTTTGCTGGCCGCCGGGTGGATGGCTGCATCCGCGCCCCTGACGCTCTCTGCCCAGACGCCGCACAATTATCAGCAATGGGAGAAGGAAATTGCCGCCTATGAACGCGCTGATCGGACCAATCCGCCGCCCAAAGGCGCGTTGCTCTTTACCGGGTCCTCAACAATCAGGCTTTGGAAGACGCTGGCGGCTGATTTCCCGGAGCAACAAGTCATCAATCATGGCTTTGGCGGATCGGAGATAGCTGACGCGGCCTACTTTGCTCCGCGGCTCATCGTTCCCCGCGAACCGAGGATGGTTCTGCTGCGGGCGGGCGGGAACGATCTGCATAACGGTAAATCGGTCGAAACAGTGTTTAATGATTACAAGGAATTCGCGGCCACAGTTCATGCTGCGCTGCCCGCGGCCCAAATCGTCTTCATTGGGCTTTGCCCCAGCATTGCCCGCTGGGACCAGCGCCAGAAGGAAAGAGACCTCAATCAATTGGTGGAGCAGTTCTCCCGGCAATTCCCCTATCTCAAATACATCGAATCTTATGACATTTCTCTCGGTCCGGACGGCAAACCGCGACCGGAACTGTTCGCCCCGGATAAGTTGCACTTTAGCCCGGCGGGTTACAAATTGCTCGCCGAAAAGGTGCGCGCCTTCCTTGCCAAATAGAGGAGGCCGCGGTCCCGCGTCGATATTCCGAGGAAACTCAAGTCTGGAGAGAAATTGACCGATAACACATTTGTGGAAAGCACGCTCAGGCCAACGGTCAGCGCGGCTTCGTTGCGAGAGGGTGGGAGTTCGCTCCGCCACATCACAGCCGAAGAAGTCGTAGCGCTGACAACAGATTTGCCGGTGGTCTCGGAGACCGCGCGCAAACTCATTTTTCTTCTCAGCAACTCCGAAACGCCGCACGAAGAGGTCGTGAAGACCCTGCGCTGCGATAATGTCCTGACGGCAAAACTACTGCGCCTCTGCAATTCAGCGCAAATGGGTCTGGAGTCGCCCGTGGCCTCCATCGACCAGGCCGTCCTCCTCGCGGGGACAGATGCCGTGTACCGCATGGCTTGCACCATTGGCTTTGGCGGACCGATGGGGTTTAACGAGCCAGGGCAGGCGGTGGAAACGAACGGCCTTTGGACGCACTCCCTCAGCGTCGCCCTCGGCGCCGAGTACTTGAGCACGACCGAGCCTTACCAATCCTTTCCCCCGTCCGTCGCGTTTACGGCGGGATTGCTCCATGACATTGGAAAACTGGCCTTGAGCCGAAACCTTATTCCCAAGACCCGGACGGAGATTCGAGAGGTGATGATTCAGAAGTCGCTCTCGCGCTTTGCCGCCGAGAAAGAGGTGCTGGGAACAGACCACGCTGAAGTGGGAGCTTGCCTGCTCCAGAGGTGGGCGCTGCCCCCGGTGATTGTCGAAGCCGTCTCCCACCATCACGCTCCCATCGTTCAACCGAAGGCGGAACTCTCGGCGGTGGTTTACCTTTCCAACTGCGCCGCCCACTTAACCGGCACCAGCACAGGCCCGGGATGGGACGCCTACGCCCTGCAAGCCAATCAAACCGCCGCCGTATTGCTGGGCCTTCCCGTGGACACCTGCGCGCGCATGATCACCAAAGCGCAAGAGGCCATGAAGGGCGTCAATCAATTCTTAAATGTCGTCTAAAGACTCGGAACGAGTCACTTCATCAGCAACATCTGGCGCGCGCGCTTGATCGAGCGGTTGAGTTGCCGCTGATAATGCGCGGGCAGCCCGGTATATTTGCGCGGCAGGATGCGGCCCTGGTCGGTGACAAATTGCTTGAGCAGAGTAACGTTCTTGTATTCCAGGGCGTCAAACGTAAAATCGATTTTAGGCTTGGGGCGGGGGGTTCGGACTTCGGTTGTTCCCGCCTTGCCGCGCCCGCCGCGGCCGACTGGTTTTTCGGGGTGTGTTTTACGAGGCATAAGGCTATTTAATCTCACGATGCACCGTACGGCGGCGCAGGGCGGGATTATATTTTTTTATTTCCAATTTCTCCGTCTTGGTTTTTTTGTTGCGTGTGGTGATGTAACGTGAAGGCGACTTGCCTTCCTTGCGCGCTTCCGTGCATTCGATGGTGATAATTTCGCGTGGCATTTTATTCTTTCTCCTTGGCCGGCTTCTCCTCCACTTCATCCTCCTCGTCGGCTTCGACGCCGCCAGTGGTATCAACCGTGCCCAATTGGCCCAAGCGCCGCTGGCGCAACGCTCCATCCCGTTCCAATTGGCTTTGTGCTTCCACGGTGAAACGCGTCCAGGGGATGGCGTCGAGCCGCGGAAGCGGGATCGGTTTGCCGGTCAATTCACAAATCCCGTAAGTGCCCTTCTCGATTCGTTTGAGGGCTTCTTCAATTTCGTAAATCGCATCCTGATCGGAGGAAAGCAGGCTCAAAGCGAAGTCGCGGTCAAAATTATCCGTGCCGGAATCGGCCATGTGCAGGCTGTAACTGGCCAGTTCCTCGGCTGACTCCTTGGCCAAACCGCTCATTTGGCTGACCAGGCGCTCCCGCAATTCCAGCAAATGACGGTGATATTTGGCCCATTGCGGTTTAATCTTGGCCTTGCCGTTGGAAGTAACAGGCGCGACGGTCTCACCGAGGATGGATGCGGCCGTGGCGGGCCCCGTCTTCTTGGGACGTGGCGACGTTGCGGCGTTCTTTTTCATTGGCTCGTTATTCACAATATTATTCTGTCGTATCGGACCCGATTTACCGGGGTGCGGGACTGTAGCAGACAAACCACAATATGCCACAACTTTTTTCAAAGAAAAGCGCCCGCACGCCCACTTTCAGCAAATGTCCCCATGCCGTTTTCCTCGCGCAAAAATTGAACCAGCGCGACACTTTCGCGTCAATCCCGTAGAAGGTTATGGGGCGCGCAGGAATCTGCACGTTCTTTAGCCTATTGAAAAGTGAAAAAGTTGAGGTTTATTCGGTTATGAGAATGAATGCTCTATCGATAACCAAGGTGAAGGTGAAGACGCTTTTCTGGGCGGCGGCACTGGCACCCGCGCTTCTGGCGGGTTGCAGCACCTCGCAGCCTCAAAGGGAGGCGGCCTTGCAACAACAAAATCCAGACACTTACGCCCGCCAACAACAAAACGCACCGCTGACAGTGGCCGACGTTAAGGCCATGAGCAAAGCGGGCATCGCTGAGGACACCATCGTCGCCAAGATCAGGGATTCCCATACGATCTTCCACCTGAGCGCCAATGATGTCCTGGATTTGCACAGTTCCGGCGTGCCGCAAAAGGTCCTGGATTGCATGATCAGCACGCAGAGCGAGATCTCCTCCGCCCCTCCTGCGTCCGCCCCAGTGGCCCCGCCTCCGCCACCCGCCGCCGCCCAAGCGCCGCCCCCCGCGCCGGCGCCTGGTTACGTCTGGGTCAATGGCGAATGGGTCTGGAACAACGGGTGGTATTGGTCAGGCGGTTATTGGCTCTGGCCCCCCTACCCGGGAGCAGTCTGGGTAGGCGGTTACTGGCACCGCGGTCCGTCCGGCTGGGTCCGCTATGGCGGCCGCTGGCGCCGCTAGAGCCGGAAGAGGTTCAGTTCACGTCCGATACTACGGACGTCTGCGCCGCGACTGTCAAAGGCTGGCCCACCGGCAGCGGTTCCGGCAACGGCACGAATTCTTCAATTTGCCGCCACAGGACTGAGAAGTCTTTGTTGACATCGCCGCTCAGGCAGTCCGTCACCGAACCGACGGCCTCGGGATATTTGTTGGTCAAGGCGCGGAAGCTGAATTTCGGGTTGTAAAAGGCATAAACCAGCCGGCGCATGTTTTCGACGCCTTCGCGAAGAAAGGCGGCGTATGCGGTGAAACGTTTGGCGGAAAAATCACGCTCCACGATGGCTTTATGCACCTCTTCTCCGGCCTGCGTCCCGCTTTTGAGAGCGAGCATGACGCCGGAAGAGAAGACGGGGTCCAGGAAGGCGAAGGCGTCCCCCGCCAGCAGAAGGCCATCCGTGCCGCAGTGCCGGGAATGATGGGTGTATTCGCTTGTCAAATAATACGGCCCCGCCTGGCGCCCCACCGCCAGATGCTGGGCAATCCATTGGTTCTGGCCCACTTCGCGCTGAAAAATGGCTTCCGGCTGCTTCACGCCGTCTCGTGTCAAATATTTGCCTTCCGCCACCACGCCCACGCTGATGCGGTCGTTGTGCTGGGGAATGTACCAGAACCAGCCTTTTTCCGGCACGTAGGCCACAGTCGTGGCGCCGCCGTCGATCCCTTCATCGCGCTTGGCGCCCTCGTAATACGTCCAGACGGCGATTTTATTGAGGAGGGGATCTTTCATGCGCCACTGCTGGCGCACGGCGCAAAAAGCTTCCTTGCCTGAGCAATCCAGGGTAATCGGCGCGCGGTATTCGGCGGGCGGACCGCTTGCGCGGCGGGCGCGCACGCCCACGACACACGGTCCCTCCTTAAGCAGCTCCGTCACGATGGTCTGCTCCAACACCTGGGCGCCTTTGGCGCGGGCGTTGTCCAGAAGCATTTGATCGAACTCCGAGCGCAGGATCTGCCAGGTCTGGGCGATGGTGTCACGGTCGTAGCGGTTGAAGAAATAAAACGGCTGGCTGGCCCGGCCCGAGGGGGAGACAAATTGGACGCTGTATTTTTTGACAAACGCCGAATGGCGCATTTTGTCAATCAAACCGAGCCGTTGCAAGGGCTGGAAGGTAAAGGGCAGCAGGGATTCGCCGATGTGGTAACGGGGAAACTTCTCCCGCTCCAGAATCAGCACCCGATGGCCGTATTCGGCGAGGATGGCGGCGGCGGCGCAACCCGCCGGGCCGGCGCCGATGACTAGGGCGTCATAGGTTTGCTCGTCACTCATATTTATTTGGGGGGAAGTATTTCAACAATCTCCGCCAGGGGGCGGTCCCAGGCGTCCCACAGCGTATTGCGACGGCCGTAAAGCGCATGGGGGCCGTCCAAAACCAGGGTGCGGCTGATGAATTCATCCGCTAACACGCGCAAATAGCCCGCCGGGCAACTGGAAAAATGGATGCCGAAAATCGCCAGAATCCGTCCCAATGGCTGCGCCTCGAGCAAAATCTCACGCTGCGCCTCGGCGGGAAGGAGATTCAGATTCACTTTGGTCGCGCCAAACTCTACGGGACGGCCATTGCCTTCCAAGTTTAGCGCGACTCCGCGAAAGTATTCGTGGCCCACGGTGCGGCTCCCCAGAACCCGGACGCGCAATTTGTCGTGGTAAAAACTCTCCAGCGTCGAGGTCATGTCGCTCTCATGAACCAGAAGCGTGCGGGCCGGCTCCGGCATCTCCTCCGGCGTCACCCCGCGGACGGATGGCAGCGGCTCCCCGCGTGCCGCATAAATCTCCTCGAGCGGAGAGAGATCAGGCAAAGGCGCTTCCAGCGCCGGTCCACGGCAGATTTCGACGTTCGTTTTCATGCATACCTCGCATTCTTGTGTTCAGGCAGGAAAAACTCGTGGAGCAATCGGTCCACCTGCAGCAATCCCTCCCGGTTGAGCCGCACCTCTCCCTCGTTCACCTCCCCGAAACCGGCGTCCCGCAAAAAGCGCAGCGGCTCGGCGAAACGCTGCCGCACATCGACCCCGAATTTTTCCTGAAAATAATCGCAGCGCGTCCGCCCCAGCTTGAGCTGTAGAATGAATTCGCGGATGAGCCGTTCATCCGCGGTCGGCGTCAGGGCGCGGCGGATGGGCCATTGCCCGGCGCGGATGGCGTTCATGTAAGGCTCGAAATCGTGTTCATTCTGGTAATGGGTCCCTTGCAAATGGCCGAAGGAGGCCACGCCCAAGCCAACCAGATCGGCCCCGGCCCAGAGCCGGTCGCGGTAGAGGAAACGGGTTTTTTCCTTATTTTTGACAGCGGTATAGGCGCTCCCGACAGTGTATCCGGCCTTTTCCAATTCGGCGAAGGCCTCTCCCACCCAGGCGCGCTTGGTTTCCCACCCGGCCACCGGCGCCACCAGCTTTCCCGCCGCCTTCATTTCCTTGTAAATCGTGGTGTTGTACGGCACCTCCATCTGGTAAATGGTCACGCTGTCGGGCGACATCTCAATGACTTTGCGCACACATTCCCGCCAGTTGCTTTCCGTCTCCTCCACCATCCCGGCAATGAGATCGATATTGATCTGCGGGAACTCCAGTTCCCGCGCGGACGCGTAAGCCCGCGCGATTTCCTTGCTCTGATGGGCGCGGCCGTTGATTTCGAGAATATGATCGTCAAAGTTTTCCACGCCGAGGCTGAGCCGGGTGACGCCCAATTCGCGAATGGCCTTGAGCTTATGGCTGGTTAAGGTGCCCGGCTCGCATTCAAAGGTCACTTCCTCGGCTTCCTCCCACGAAATCATCTCTTTCATCCCATCGGTGAGATGCTTCAGTTGGTCCACCGACAAATAGGAGGGAGTGCCGCCGCCAAAATAGACGAAGTTCGCCTTGCGTCCCCCGATCACTGGCTGCCCGGCATAGAGAGAAAGCTCGCGCAAGGCCGCGTCGATATAGCCCCGAATCGCCGCCGAATCCTTGTCCGTATAAACTTTGAAATAGCAAAAATGGCAGCGCTTGCGGCAGAAGGGAATGTGGAGATAAACGCCTAGCGGTGTGCCGGGCGCGGGCGGCCTTCCCAAGGCGGCGCGCGCCTCCGACGCTTTCTCCGGCTTCCAAAAGGAAAACGGCGGATAGTTGGAAACAAAGTAATTTCCCGCCGTCGTTTGCTTCTCGAGGGGGGGAGCGGGAGGGGTCATTGTGGGCACAGTCGTCGTCATAAGAGCACCGAATAAAAGTCATTCATAAACCGGTCACGCCATTTTTTTGGCCGAAGCAATAGACGCTGCCGTCATCCGAACCTATCACTATTTTTTCGCCGGCCACGGCCGGTGAGCTGGCCACAGCCTGGCCGATTTCGTAGGACCAAAGTTGTTTCCCCTCTTCCAAGGAGACCATGTAGAGGCGGCCGTCGTCTGAGCCGAATACGACCTTGGAACCCGCCACGACCGGGGAACTCATGATTTTGCCGCGGGTGGCAAACTTCCATTTTCCCTTGCCGTCGGCCCGGTCCACGCAATGGAGCGCTTTGTCTTCTCCCCCAAAGAGCACCCGGTCCGCCGTGACCGCCGCCGAGGACATATACGGGAAATCGAGGTCATGATACCGCCAGACAACCTTTCCTTCCGCCAGGTCCACGCACAGAAACTCGTTGTCATAGTGGCCCACATAAGCGCGATTTCCGGCCAGGGCGGCTGAGGCCGCGATATACCCGCCCGCGTCAATCTCCTTGACTTTCGCGCCGGTTTCCGCGGAAAGGACATGGACCATGGCGTCGCATCCGCCGAAGACAATCTGGCCGTTGGCCACCGCGCAAGAACCGTTGATGTAGTTGCCGGTTTCGTAAGTCCAGAGCGGTTTGCCGTTGGTCGCGTCCAGGCAATAAAGTTTAAAATCGTAACTCCCCACCAGAATACGCGCGGCCCCGCCTTGCGGCCCGGCCAGATTGGCGGACCCCATGATTTTGCCTTCCGTCGCGTATTTCCACAGTTGTTTCCCATTGGCGGCATCAATGGCATAGAAAAGGCCCTCGATTGTGCCCGCGAAGACGGCGCCATTGGCCAGAAGCGGCGCGGCGTCCACCGCCGAACCGGCTTTGAACGACCAAAGTTCATTTCCCGAAGCGAAGTCCAGCGCATGAACCTGGCCGTCGTTGGAGCCAATGAACACTTTGCCGCCGCCGATCACGGCCGACGACTTGACCGGGCCGCCCGATTTGAAAGTCCAAAGCAAGGCGGGTTTGGCCGGCAGAGCGCCGTCCGCCACGCCGGTCAGGGCGGGATTGCCGCGAAAAACAGGCCAGCCCGCCGCCGGCAACGTGATGGCGGAGCCGCACATCAGCAGCACGATGGCGCCGCGCAAAAACACCCCAAAACAACAGTTATCCGCTCGCTGCATCAGTTCGATAATTTTGGCCGCAGCCACCATCGCCCATCCGAGCCGAATTGGCAAACAAAATGATACGTGTAAGTATTATTTATCGGAGAAGCGGAGGACGACCGCAGGGTCCATAATCCGTAATCGCGTCCTTCTATTCATCAACTTCAGCGCAACAGACAATGTGAAGCCTTTCGCGACAAACCCTTTTTTCTCTCACTTTTTTTCTTGCAATCTTTCATCTGTAGGATAATCTCGTCCTACGAACGTAAGAAATATGAGCTTTGAAGCCACATCAAAATCCCACCCCCCCCGCCGCGGCGCAACGAATTTCCGACGCTGAATGGACGGTCATGAAAGCGCTCTGGTCGCTGGGAAGCGCCACCGCCAAGGAGGTCGTCGAAAAACTCAAGGGCGAGACGGACTGGAAACCCAAGACGATCCATACTTTCCTGGCCCGGCTGGTGCGGAAAGGCGCGCTCGCCAGCGAGAAACCTGGGCGGGAATATGTTTTCAAGCCTTTAGTGACCGAGCAGGAATGCCGCCTGTCCGCCAGCCGGTCGTTTTTGGCCAGAGTTTTTGACGGCGAAATCGCGCCTTTCCTGGCCTGCTTCCTGGAGCGCCAAAAGCTCTCGCGCAAGGAAGTCGAAGAACTTAAGAGCATCCTGGAGGACAAGCGTTCATGAACACGCTTTTGACCTTCGGCGAACAGGCGTTCGAGCGCATTTGGAAGATTTCCCTGAGCGCGGCTATCTTGGCGGCGCTTGTCTTTCTGGCCCAAAAACTCCTGGGCCGATGGTTGACACCGCGTCTGCGTCAATCATTAAGCCTGCTGATTTTCATCCGCTTGCTGCTCCCGTCCGTTCCCTCCAGCCGGCTAAGCTTGGAAAATTTCTCTGGGCCTTGGTCTTCGCCAAAGCGTCCCCCATCCGTCATGGCCGCGCCGACATCCTTGGGTGAACAAGCTCGCCCCCTACACTTTGCCGCCAATGCGTCCGGCCCTACGCCCGGCGAATCGCTCGATCATAAACCGGCGGCTTCCCCGCCTCGCCTCGATCCAATTGTGCGGCGGCTGTCAGTGCTCGAATGGATCAGCATCACTTGGGCTTGCGGATGTCTTTGCCTGGTCGCGCTGGCCGGTTGGCGTTACTGGCGATGGAATGGCCTGATTGCCCGCGGGCGGCCGCTTACCGACCCGCGCCTGCTGGAATTGTCGGAGGATGCCCGCGCGACGATGGGCGTCCGCCGACCCGTCAAACTAATCGCCATGACAAGATTGGATAGCCCGGCCGTCTTCGGACTCAGGCGCGTCTGCCTGCTGCTGCCCGAAAGTGCGACCGCCCAGTTGAGCGCCGGCGAAATGCGGTTGGTCTTCCTGCATGAGATGGCTCATATCCGCCGGCACGACTTGGGCCTGAATGTTCTCTTGATGGCCGTCCAATTCCTGCATTGGTTTAACCCTTTGGTCTGGCTGGCGACCCACCGCATTCGGGCTGATGGCGAATTGGTGTGCGACGAGATGGTCATGAATAGCCTCGTGGCGGCGGAACGCCCGATTTACGGACAGGTCCTGCTTCGGCTGATCGACGAGTTTTCGGCGCAAAATCCGACTTTTCCCGGAGCCATTCGCGTCGTTAGCAGTAAACAAGAAATCAAGCGGAGGTTAATTATGATAAAAAATCATCGATCCTGCGGGTTCGGGAGCGGCTTGGTCACCGCCCTGGTAGTTGCCGCGCTGGTTTGCGCCACTTATACCCGCGCCCAAGACCCCGCCACCGGAGCGAGCAAGGCCAGTTTCGAGTTGTCGAGCGCCGGCGTTGCGGACCAAAACCAAACGGCAGCGCCATCGCAACTTGGCCGAGATCTGGTTGGAACCTGGGTGCTAATCGGCGAACCCGGCAAGACCCACAAAGCGCCTGCCTCGGGCGGGCGTTACAAGTTTTTCACCGGCTCGCACTGGTGCATAACCCAAGCCGACCCGGACAACCACGTCGTCATCTTTAATCACGGCGGAGACTATTGGTCCGAGGGAAACGAATACGTCGAAGCGCTCAAGTATGCCAATCCCAGCACCTTGGATCGCATCGGACGGACCAACCACTTTCAGGTCAAAATTGAAGGGGACGAGCTTACTGACATTGGCATCGGGCAGAATCCCTGGCGCGAGGTCTGGAAGCGAGTCGGGGCCAAGGGCAACTCGATTGCGCGGTCGCCACTCGGTAAAGGCTTGATCGGGGCGTGGAAGTATGAGGGTGAGCCGAATGCGTTCAAATTCATAACCGACTCTAGCTGGTGCGATATAACTGTGGACTCAAAAACCGGGGTCGTGGTTCATCATCACGGCGGCGCTTGCACGGTCAAGGGAAACCGCTACGTCGAGCACGTCGAATATGCCAGCCCAACCTCAATGAATCTGATCGGGTATTCCTCCAAGTTTGATTTCAAGCTTGACGGCGATGCCCTGAACATCGTTGGAGTCGGCAATCAGTTGGGGACTCAAGTTTGGACACGGCTGAAGTGATGGTCCTAATTCGGCGCTGGGTTATGCCCACCGCCGTGGTCGTTCGATGCAGGCAAAGACAAGCGTCCTGCCTTGCCTAGCCCGCCAAGGTCATCTGCCCGGGCGAGCACTCCTGTTGCGGGACGGCGTTCTTGGCCAGCCAATCCGTCAACTCTTCGAGCTTCTCGGCGGAATAGGCGCCCATCAGGCAGATTTGGATCCAGTTGCGGTGGCGAAGGTAATCGCTGCCGTAGCTCAGGAGAAAACCGACTTCGTGCAGCTTCTGGCCGAGTTGGGTGGAACTTTGCCCGGGCGGCAAGGCGATCGATACCACGCCAGGGGTGGCATCGGCGTCCGAGGCGACCAATTGAAAACCGATGGAACGTAAGCGCGGGCGCAGTCGGGCGGAGATGGCGGCAACTTCGCCGAGTTTTTTCGGCCAATCGGTTTGGCGGACTGCCGCGTCCAAGGCTCCCACCAAATTGGATGAATGAGTGAAGGCGACGCCGTGATTGGCCGCGTACCAGCCCAGGTCGAGGTAGCGCGGTAGGACCGGCGAGGTCGAGATGGCGTGATTGTGAAAAACCAGACAAAGTCCTGGATAGCCTCCCAACCCTTTGCCGCTCGCGCCCGAGGCGAGGTAAATCCCCTCCAGGTTGACGGGGGCCACGCCGATGGAACTGATGCAATCGACGCATAACTTCACCTCTGTTCGGGCGCAAAGGGACTGCAAGGCGGAAAGTGGGTTGAGCATGCCCGTCGAGGTTTCGGAATGAACAAACCACATCCAGCCGACGGCGGGCGCGTGAGAAAGGAACTGCTCAATGGCCTGGAGGTTGAAAGGCTCACCCCATTGCAATTTGAGCGAATCAAAGGTCAGGCCAAAACGGCTGGCATGATCGATCAGGCGCTCGCCAAACTCACCATTGCTGACGACGAGCCCCGGCTTTTTCTCCAGGGTCAGCTGGGCGCCGACGGCGTCATTGGCCAGCGTGCCGGAACCGAGCAGGACCTGCACATCCCGCGCCCGCACCAACTGGCAGAGGCCGCGGCGCAGTTTTTGAAATTCGGCGCGGAAATAATCTGAGCGATGCGATTTGGGGGGGCGCTCGAAAGCGCGGCGCACGTGGTCGGCGATGGTGACGGGGCCCGGCAAGAAACTCGTTGCCCCCCTGCCCTGCATGGGCTGGCGCAGGAACTCCTCCGCCTGTTTTTCAAAGGTCTCCAGCGTCAAATACATCGGTTGAAACATGGCTTCACCGGACCCGACAATCGGTCCAAACGGCACAAAGCCCAGATGCCGGTAGAGTTTCTGCTGGCGGGTCGTGCCGGAAATGACCCCCAAATCGTAGCCGTGTTCCAGGCCGTACTGCCACATCAGGGCGGCCAGCCCGCGGAAGACTTGCGTATTGCGGAACTGCTTTTCCACCGACAACAGGCGAATTTCGCAGATGCGCCGGCCGGGCGGCAAATAAGAGTCCAAATTAGGCAACTTTTGGTCCAGGGAGAAAGGCCGCCTTCCTCGGGCCGCGATCATGCCGGCCACGCGGTCGCCGCACAAACAGATCAGGTACGTATTCTCGTTGTGGAACTTATCGACCAAACGGGGAGTGCCAGGTGAGGGATGTTGCGGAATCTCCTCCACAAACGTGCGATAGTTGAGCTGATGAATTTGTTCAAACTCCCAATCTTCGGTAGCGACTTTGAATTGCAGGGATCGTGTGCTCATAGACGCGACGGGAATCAATTAAAACATCGGCGAAACAGATGGGCTGCAGCCTGATACTTCATAAGCGGGAGACTGCACCATTCAGGCTCCTCTGTCAAACCAAACCGCCCGGCCCCGGGACCCTGTGGCCCTGCGACCGTGACCCTATATCGAACCCTTTCAATGTCCTTCATTATCATTCTGTTCCCACTGACGATCCATTCTATATCCAGCCCGCCCTTCCAATAAAAGTCCAAAATTTGATGATTCAAAAACTAACCTGGACCCGATGTCAAAACCGAGCAAAAGTCGATTCTTCTTACACTTCGCTCTGAACCCCCGCACTTAGAGACTTTTGGCCAGTGCGGGTTCGTCTCGTTCCCAGGATTTGGCATCTTCCGGGCAATGGATGGACCGCAGGTATGCCGAGTTCCATTCCAGGGGTTGACAGGGGTCGGCTGGGTATTTGCGCGTGGCGATTTGGTCGGCAACAAAAAGAGCGGACGTCATCGAGAATTCAGTGGCCCCATCGGCTTCCGGGTTGTCCAAAGAAGAAAGGGCGGCCACCACGTTGTCCGGCATTCCCCATAAATCCAGCAAAAACGCCGCAAGGGCGGAGGGGCTTGCCTTAAAGGCTTCGAGCAAACGCGGAGCGATTGGGGAATGAGACTGCAAAGCGGCCTCGCAGGCGGCTTGGAATTGCCCTGGAAAGTTATCAATCAAAATCAAACGACCGGTTTCATGCAAGAGGCCGGCGAGAAAGGCCTCTTCCTGGGTGGCACGAGGCAAACCCTGTTCGCGGCAGTAAACCTGGGCCAGCGCGGCTGTTTCCCAGCAATGGCTCCAAATGGCCGGCAAGCTCAAGGCGGGATGCGTGCAGGACTGGAAGTGTTTGAAAAGCGTTTGGGCCAAAACCACCGCGCAGATCAGGTTTGTCCCCAAGCATAACACCGCATCCACCGGATTCGTGATCAAATAATCCCGCCCGAAGAGCGACGAATTAGCCAACTGCAAGACCTTGGAGCAAAGACCGGCATCTTCGGCCACCATCTGGCCGACGGTCGCGCTGGCGCCGCGATTGTCCTCCAATTCCACCAGCAAGCTATGTTGGACTTGTGGCAAGGAAGGCAACGAGCGCAGGCCGGCCACGACCTCCTTCAAGCCGTTGTCGGCCAGTCGTTGCCGGGCGGCAAAACTCCGCCGCAACAGGTGCTTTAACTGCTCCGCGTCAAACGGCTTGGCCACATACTGATGCGCGGATGTAATCACCGTCAACTTATCCAAGGCAACGAACCCAGACATGATGATGCGCAGGGTGCCGGGTGCGGCCAATCGCACCGCTTCGAGCAATTCGCCGCCTTTCATGTCCGGCATGCGATGATCGGACAGGATCAAATCCGGCGGGTTGGCCTTGACGGCTGCGAGAGCCGGATGGGCATGGGTGAAGCCGGTCACCTCAGCCTCCGGCATCAGCGCCCGCACCACCATGACCGCCGTCTCGAGCACTTCCTTTTGATCGTCAACGATGTAAATGGTCTTCTTCATATTTCTCGCGACCAAGGCAGCCGCCAGAACTTGACTATCTTCATTGGAGAATCTTATCCAGAAAAAAACCGAAATCACGAGCGATATATTTGTTCGTTCAGGGATTTGGGCGGCGCGGCAGCGCCAGCGCCGCCCCACCATTCTAGGGCAGGGCGTTGCTGCCGCCACGCCCACATTTCAAACATCTTTGGCTAAGATTAAGGAAATTCTTTGGCTTCCCTCCCGGTTTCGGGTTGGTTCCGAGCCGTTTTCGATTATCTTGACGACATGCTGTCCATTGCCGAACAGTTGGAATCCCTTCCGGCGCTCAATCGCGTGACCATTCCAGACCTTTGGCAGCAACAAGCCGTCGCTGCTTTGCGTGAAGGCAAAGATGTTGTCGTGCAAGCGCCGACCGGCGCGGGCAAGACTTTGATCTTTGAATTGTGGTCCAACCAGGGCAGGAACCGCGGTCAGGCCATCTATACCGTCCCCACTCGCGCCCTGGCCAATGACAAGCTGGCCGAGTGGCGCGCGCGAGGATGGGACGTGGGCATCGCCACCGGCGATTTGTCGGAGAATTTATCGGCGCCCGTCGTGGTGGCGACTTTGGAGACGCAAAAGAGCCGGCTCATCCAAGGCATCGGTCCGGCTTTGCTCGTCGTCGATGAATATCAAATGCTGGGCGACCTTGATCGAGGCCTGAATTATGAATTGGCCCTGGCTTTGGCTCCCGTCGGAACGCAATTGCTCCTTCTCAGCGGCAGCGTCGCCAATCCTCAAGCGGTGGTGCAATGGCTGCAACGCCTCGGACGCCACGCTGTCCTGGTTCGCCACGAATTGCGCCCTGTTCCGCTGGAGGAAGTGGATGCCAACCAGCTCAATTATCATGTCCCGGCGGAGATCCGCGGTTACTGGCCGCGCTTGGTCGCCAAAGCGCTGGCGGAAGATTTGGGGCCGATTCTTATCTTTGCGCCGCGCCGCCAATCCGCCGAATCCATGGCGGGAGAATTGTCGCGCTTGCTGCCGACCCCCAATCCCCTCAGTTTAAGCCCCGAACAGAAGGTGCTGGCCGGTGAAAACCTGGCGCGCATGCTCAAGAGCCGGATCGCCTACCATCATAGCGGGTTGAGTTACGCGGCCCGCGCGGGTGTGATCGAACCGCTGGCCAAGGCGGGCCAGTTGCGCGTGGTCGTTGCCACGATGGGGCTGGCGGCGGGCATCAATTTTTCCCTGCGCAGCGTCGCGCTCGCGGCTGAATCGTACCGCAGCGATAACCGTGAACAATTGCTGCGGCCGGATGAGATTTTGCAAATGTTCGGGCGCGCGGGACGGCGCGGATTGGATGAAACGGGCTTTATCATCATCACCGCCAATGGACTCCGCCTGCTGGACGCGCGACCAGGCCATTTGTCACGCGGGGGATCGGTGGATTGGAATGTCTTGCTCGGTTTGATGGACGCCGCGGTCGCGCAGGAAATG
The DNA here is from genome assembly GCA_052139695.1 of Limisphaerales bacterium. Classification (GTDB taxonomy): domain Bacteria; phylum Verrucomicrobiota; class Verrucomicrobiia; order Limisphaerales; family Palsa-1400; genus PLGF01. Next base: position 46,256 of record JBKQWF010000316.1, on the reverse strand, counting down.
GACCCTTTCCGCCAGGCCGTCCGCGTGCAAAAACGCCTCTTCACCACCAGGCCCATCGCTCTCGGCATCGAAGAATCCATCCAGCATCCTGACGTGCCGTGTGGCTTGAAAACGGATGCCGAACGGGCCCGGCATGTCCGTCATCGCGTGCGTCAAATGCTCAATAGCCGGGGCGAATGGCAGAACTATCCCTCAACGCAAGACCGCCCCGCGAAAGAAGTGCGGGTCATGGAAAATGCCGAAACCTGGCAGACCCATTCCGCTTTAAACGATCCCGCGGCGCTGGAAAAACTGGCGGGAGGAAGTCTTTGCGCGTTAAGCGAAAATGAGCAAGGGAAGATTTATGGCCGAGCCATGACGGTCGCCGATGTCATCAGCGGTGACCGCGTGCTCCTGACCAAATGGGTGCGGCGACTGCTTAATTGGAATACACGGCAAGTCCCGCGCGCGGTCTGGGACCAAAAAATAACGCCTTTGCTGGAAGGAAAATTGGCTGAACAGAAATCGCCCGCGGTCCGTTTTGTCCCAGAGGAGCAGCGAATTGTTTCTCATCTCAGCCTGGCCGAAACAGCAATGCGAGTCCCGGTGGACGCCCACGGCGTGCCTTTATGGAGGCCGTTCGAACGCGAAGTTCTGCCGCCGGATTGCGCGCGGTGCGACCTCGTCCCCATTTGCCGCGACCTTCCCACGCAGACGGGCGTGGCACTGCTGTGGCGGCGGCTCGGGTTGATCACGGCTGGCGGCGCTCCGACCCGCCGGGGAAAGATCGCGAGCTTTTTTTCGCAAGGCGATGGTTTGGCTGTGGCGGCGGCTTTGGAAGATGAGGCATACGCCATCCATGATCTGATTTATGATGTGGCGAACCTGGACGCGAACTTTCGCTTCCGCGGCGAGGAAAACCGCTGGGGCGGACGGTTGGCGCAGGCTTGCCAGGCCGCTTATGGCACGAAGTCCATTCCGGGTTATTTGGAATCAGGCGTGCCGCCCAAATACGGCGCGGGCGCCGAACAAGTGGTGGCCGCCGTTCATAAGGACCCGGCAAACAAACACAAATGGCTCACCGAAACGCTGGGGGCCGGCGACATCGACCGCATCATCATCGAGTGGCGCAGCACGTTGCGGCAGATTGCCCACGCGCCGGATGTGGACTGGGCGCGTTGGCGGCACTTGCAGAGCCGGGCAAGGGAACTTTTAAACGAGACGAAATCGCCCACCATTACGGACCTGCCGCCGCTGGAGTATCATCAAACCAAACGAGTCGATCATCGGCTCATCTTGCGCAGGCACTGACCCTCCCGCTATTTCGCGCCCTGGTCGATCCAGGCCCGAATCAACCCAATTTGCTCCTTGGTGAGCTGTTTGAGGTTGTCCTTGTTTTTGGGCGGCGGCATATAATCGTCAGGATCGCCGGCAAAAGAAATCTGCGCCACCAGGACGCTCTTGGCGCTGTTGCCGGGTATGATGGCCGGACCGTCTTCGCCGCCTTTGAGCGCCGCCTCAAGCGTGTCCAGGCGCAGCTTGCCTTTTGGCTTTTGCGTCTTTGGACCGTGGCAGGGATAGCACGATTGGGCAAAGATGGGCTGAACATCGGCCGCATAGGTCACTCCCTTTTTAGGAGAAACCGGCGGCAGGGAGTTAGGATCAACCGGCGCTTTGTCATCGGCCAATGCGCACAGGCCCAACAGAGTTAATCCGCAGAAAAGGATACGAACCGTTGTTTTCTCGAACATGCGCCGTGTTTAACCAAAAAACGGCCGGAAGGTCAAACGGAATTAGTAAAGATGCGTCATATACCCAATACCCATGACAACGATCGGTATAAAGACATAGACTGCCAGGCTCATTCGCCCGCAAACACCGCCCCAAAAATGGTAACGCCGGGCCGGGTTCCACAAATCGCCCTGGCCGCGATGCACGCGTCTCCATAAAATCACCGAATGGAGGGCCAACGGAATCCCAATAAACGGCAGCAAGCCGAAAAGTCCGAAGGCAAAACAGCGCAGGGAACAATGAATAAGTTCGGCTTTGGTCATGGGCTGGGCGGCTTTCATTTTGACTGCGGTTGATTGGTCGCTGGCGCGGCGATATGCGGCAGATTCGTCGAGCAGGCGGCCAGCCGGCGGGTTTGTCGCTGGTCAACAATCTTCACGCGGTCTCTCAGCCTGTTCACCGTCGCGGTGTTGGCCGCGGTCAGCACGACCATGAATGCCAGCAGCACCAGAACAATTAAGACCGAAGAACCTTCGCGGGCGGAGCGCGGACGTTGGACAAAGGCGGAGTTTATTTTCATGGGTGACCCTCGTTTCCGGGCGCGCAGGATTCAAAGGTGAACAGCGGAAGTAACTTCACCTCTTTGCGTTTCGACTTCAGTTCCAACTCCCAACGCCAGGCAAGGACATGACCACGGGTTTCGGATTGCATTTGCGACGACTTGACATTGGCAAGCCAGAGCTCGTTTGGCGCGGTGGGGCTGGTTTGCCGGCGAATTTCCCCATTGGCAAAAGTATAAATCACTTCGCCCGCCTGCACGGGAACGCGGCATTCTTCGGCTGCGCCTCCCCCCGTCACCCGCACGGCACCCGTCGCCCCGCGAATGTCAGAGCGCCAGCGTTCGCCGAGGTCGAGCGCGCGAGCGACGTCGTCCGCGCTTTGCCGAATGGATGTGGCGCTGTGCAAACACTCAAAACAAGTCAGGGTGGCGCACCCAACCACGACGACCAGGACAGCCAGATAAACCAGGACCTCCAGAAGTGTAAAGCCACGTGGGGAAGCGGCGCGTCGATGGGGAGAAATGTTCATTGCACAGTCACCTCCCGGACAACGGAACCGATACCCGATTTTTTCGCCGCCGCCCACCACAGGCGAATATGATTGCCGGCGCGAGTCACCGTAAATTGGCCTGGAGGCAGGTTGGTCGCGGCATTGGCATGGACCGCGTATGAGCGCGAGCCTTCGGGAAGATCGCGCCAACCGCCCGCCGCCAGGATTTCGATTTCGCCATCGACAATTTCCATGGCCACGGCCCGCTGGTAAGTGATGCGAAAGAGTTTGGCGTCCGTGCGCAGAGAAAAACCCAGAGGAAGGACGGCAATAACCAGGATGGTCATGGCCATGACCACCTCAAAAAGAAGAGTGCCGCGCTGCCGTGCCCGAGAAGAAAGTTGGATTACCATAACACCCCCGCGTCAATGACCGAAACCAGGAACATGAAAACTGAGACCACGACCACGCCCACAAAAAGCCCGCTCCACAAGACCAAGGCGGTCGTGAACACGTGCGCCGCCGCCTGCTCTTGTTGTAAGGCTTTGGCGTCAAGCCATTCGTGCCAGCCTGCCAGCGCCCGCAGGAATCCGCCGCTACCATGAAAAGCATTCGTCAACCGCCAGCGGAATTCCCCGGAGTCATCCATGCGCTGCACGGCGGCGGTCAAGGTTTCGCCCTGTTGCAACGCTTGCACGGCACGCGCGGCGCGCCGGCGAAAAAGCCGGTTGGCCGTGCATTCACCGGCGAGCGTAAGCGCGTCCGGCTCGGAAACGCCGGAGTCCAGCAGGATGGCCAGGAGGGTGGAAAAATCACGTTGCATCCGCTTGCGCCGCCACGGCAAGCGGTAATGAAGCCCTTGAAACCATGCGCCCACACGCGGACCGCCAATGTAAATGAGAGCCGCCACCCAAAGAAACCCCAGGACAAGACATTGGAGCCAGATGATCGCCTGCCTGTGCTCATAAAGATACGACACGTGGAAGTCGTTCCCTACGCCCATAGCCCAGCCAATTTCCATGAATTTTGGAAAAACCGAAACCTCAAGAAGCCACATTATCATGACACCCAGCGGCGTGATGACCAAAGTGAGGATAACCAAATAGCTGATCGCGCTACGGGTTTGCGAAACAGCGTCTTTCAACAATTGGCGGCAGGCCGGGATTACTTTTCCAATGTCGCCTATTTTTTGCCCGGCCCTCAGCATGGCGGCAATTTGCGGCGGCAAAAAGCGCGGAACCTTCGCCAGAGCTTCCTCAAGGCGCAGATTCTGTTCCAACCATGCGGCTAAAAGATGAAAGCGAACCCCCATGGAAAGGTCCCGGCTTTGCGCCACGGAAATCAGGGTTTCCTCAATGGGCTGGCCGTTCTTAAGCGCCGTCTCCAATAAGTCCAGGAACAATCGCGCCCGTTCCGCCCGGCGCATGGGCAGCGTGAGGAAAAAATGCACGACAAAAAGAAGCCCGCTGACCAACGCAATGCCCACGCCATACAACAGCAGTGTCATGGCCAAGCGTGGCAGGATGTCAAAATCAAAGTTCATCACATTTGTCCCGTATCACCGAGCATATTCATGAAGCTGATGAGCGTCCCCAGAACCGGTTGAATCTGGCTCACGATGACCATGCCCAGAACAATCACGGAACATGGCAAGGCGGAATAGAGCAGCACTTCGGCGCGGTAAGAAGCGCGCGACTGGTAAATCTCCGCCGCACGCTCAAAGCCAGCCGGCAAAGCTTCACCCGACTGTCCCACCATCCAGACAAACAGCGGCGGAAAAACCTGTCCGTCCGCTGCCATTTCCGCGAATTTTCCGCGGCCTTCGCCGAGACGCCGCCGCCACTGGGCGATTTCAACCGCGGCTGGCGTCCCCTGCTCCAGCTTTTCCGCCAATCCAAGCGCTTTATCCAAAGGCACACCGCTTTTGAGCATCAACGCCAGGGCTGAGGCAACTTGCGCCAGGCTCGCTTCCTTGAACGCCGGCAACCGCCAGCACGCCAGGCGCCGGATTTGCGGAACTGTCACGGCTGCCAGGCAAAGCAGCGCCGCGAGCCCCACCAAAACAGGTGGACACCAAATAACAACTGACGGGTGCGACGTCCCAATTACCCGGAGATATTCCGTTTGAAAAAATGTTGAATTCAGCAGCGTGCTCAACAAAACGGATAAAAAACACGAGAGCACGAACGCGCCGCACAGCACAATCGCCGGATAGGTCATCAAGCCTTTGAGCCGCGTCCAGATGACCTGGCGCCGCTGGTAATAATCGGCCAGCAGGGTAAGGACGCCAGGGAGATCGTTGGCTTGCGCGCCCACTTCGAGCATCTGGCGATAGAAGTCCGGCAATTGACGACTTTGCAGGGCCTCGCGCAATGGCGCGCCCTTTGACAGGTCCTCTCCCAGTTTGACTAACTCTGTGCGCAAGGGTCCGCCGCGCATTTCCGCGCATAAGCGCTGCAAGGCGCCTTCGAGCGGAATGCCGTCGCGCACCATGGCCGCAAGTTGCTGGTTAAAAAAAGCGAATTCCTCGTATTTCATAGGCCAAAAACCCTTTCGTACTCCGGTTGATTGGTGACACCCTGGCGCAGGAGCACGCGCGCGCATTCTTCCAACGAGTGTTGCGGCGCCACCGTCTCCCACTGCTGCGCGCGGATTTGCACGCGCACGGCATCGGTCACGCGCAGCCACTCGACCAAAGGCGCCCTTCCCTGGTATCCGGTTTGCAAACAAGCCGCGCAGCCCGCGCCAAGACATTGCCGGCACAATTTGCGCATCAAACGCTGGTTCAAAATGAGGTCCGCCGCCGCCGCAATGGCCGAACGGTCATGGCACAAAACCAGCAGCCGATCCAACACGCCTTTGCAGGAACCGGCGTGCAAGGTTGAGATCACCAAATGGCCGGTCAGGGCGGCGCGCACCGCGATATTGGCCGTCTCCTCATCGCGGATTTCACCGATGACAAAGGCCTGCGGGTCCTGGCGCAGCAGATGCCGCGCGGCTTTGGCAAAATCCAGCCCGCGGGCTTCGTTGACTTCGGTCTGCATGACGCCGGTAACAACTTGTTCCACCGGGTCTTCGATTGTGATGATATGGCGGCCCGGCGAATCGGCCAGGCATCGCAAGCAGGCATAAATGGTCGTGGTTTTGCCGCTGCCGGCGGGACCGGTGAGCAAAAGCATTCCAGAAGGCTGACGGAGGAATCTCCTCAATTCCGCGGCGGCGTCTTCTGGAAACTCCAATTCGCCAATGCCTTTGGCCGAAGCGGGATTGAAAAGCCGCAGCACAATTTTTTCGCCAGTGACCGTGGGATAGGTCGCCACGCGAAGATCGCTCTGGGCGTTGACGGAGCGCTGGTCAATGCGGCCATCCTGCGGCATGGAGTCTTGATAGGTTTTCAGGCGCGCCAGGAATTTGATTCGGCCAAAAACTCGTTCCGCAATCTCGCCGGAAAGCTCCGTCACTGGAGTCATGAGGCCGTCCAGCCGAAAAGAAACCACCGCGCCGCCCTTGGCCATTTGCAAATGGATGTCGCTGGCCATCGCGCGTTCGGCTTGATGGATGAGATTCTCGACAATCTCCGGCACTGTGGCCTCCGCCTTGCGGGGGCTGACGTCTTGGGCGGCTTCCGCGCTCATTGCTGGTCCTCCATCACCACCCACCTGCCGTGTTCATCTTGCATGAGGGCACAGACATGGCCGGGAAACTGCCGCACCGACTGGCTCAACTCGCGTTCATGCTGGACCACGGCAGAGTAAAGCCTCTTCGGCACGCCGCTCTGCCCGAAAGAAAACCCCAGGATCACGCAGGCCAGCGCGACCCCAAATCCCCAGGCGAACTCCGGCATGGAAGGCTCGCGCAAGGGGCGGCTGACGGGCTCGGCCCGCAATTCTGTCAGCACCCGATCCGGGAAAGCGTCCCAAAATTCCTGATCGCGTTCCGGCACGCGCAGCCGCCTTATTTCCGAGTCTAAATCAATATTTTTCATCTCTGTGAGCTGTCAGCCAGCCTTTTAATCTCCCGCGGGCGATGAAGATGCGCCATGAAACGGTCGCCTCAGAACAACCCAAAATCTTCGCCGCCTCCGCATGGCTGAATCCGTCATAAATCGTCAGCATGATGGCGGCGCGCTGTTTAGGGGAAAGTTTGAGCAGCGCGGCATGGACCCTTGCCGCGGCGTCGCTCCCAGTGTCGGGACCTCGCCCGGCCTCCGCCTCCGCTGCCCACTTGGAATGAATCTGCCCCCGCATGGTTTCGCGCTGCCGCCAGTTGAGGCAGGCATTGACGGCGATGCGGTAAAGCCAGGTGGAAAACTTCGAGGCGGCCCGGTAAGAGGCAAGGTTGCGGTAAGCGCGGATGAATGTTTCCTGCGTCAGGTCTTCGGCGTCGTCCAAAGAACCAGTCATCCGGTATGCGAGCGAGAAAATCATGCGTTGATACTTCGTTATCAGCGGTTCGAAAGCGGTCGGATCACCATTCTGGCTTTGTCTGAGCAAAGCTTCGTCCGGGTCATCCATTCGGCCTTCCTCTAACACGTCTGACCCGTGAGCGGAGAAAATCCTTTGAATTTTTTGCGGAAGAGAATCGGCGGGGGCCGCTTTGAGAGGACCATCCGTCCAAATTGCGGTATCGTTTCTCAACTGCATTGATGGAATTGGAGCGTCCATGCCTCAGTATGCTGTTGGTTGTCACCGTTCGCGTCGCGCATCGCGTTTCGAGTCAGAACCTGGCCCAAGGAAAGCGCCGGAAGAAGGAGGGCGGCCAGGATGAGGATGATGGCCATGGCCACCAGCAAACGATGCGCGTGGAGCCTCTGTTGCTCGTGCAGCGGGGACGAATGCGCCCCGTCGCTGGCAATGTGCATCCAGCTATTCATACACCCGATACGACAAGAGAAAGGGGCGAATCCTTTGAATTCTTTTTTAACCCATGAATTCCCCCGCTTCTCTCTCCGCACGGGAAGGGTAGTTGAATGGCCGGGGCTGTCAATTTCAATCCCAGCGCCTGAACTGACCCGAAATTGGATAAAAAACAACCCGTTCAAGAAGAGCCATGGGCTGCGCGGAAGGGAGCAATGCCGCTGCACCAACGGCGAATTATTCCCGGATAATGGGCCAAGCGCCCCGCACGCTGCCAAAATGTCGGCGGAGCGTGGAAAAACTCGCCGAACCCGGTTCCGGTGTCACAGGTATCCCCTTGGCGTTAAGGTAAAGACAACCGACCTCGTCAGCGGGAAGTTGTTGCAGCAGAGGTTGCGCTTCACGCGACGCGTTGATCCAAGCCTGCTTCCACCCCTCCAGATCCAATGGCACGGCCAAGTGCAGTTCGCGGAATTGCTCAGGCCGGAAGTGCGTTGTTCGCTGACATTCTTGCAAGATCATGAATGGATTCACCCCAGGGTCCTTGCCGGCGGACGCCCAGCAAAGCGCCCCCAGCGACAGGCGATGCTGGTGGAAGAACAGAACATCCAAATAGTCTCGGGGTTCGCCGCGTCCCATCAGAGCAAGGAGCTTGTTCGTTGCGGCATCATAGACGTTGAGCCTCCATCCGGCCAATTCGTCGCGCTCCACGGGAAAAAAACGAAAGGCCGAATCGAACAGCCATTCGATCAGCAGCCGGTCGCCACTCCGCACAACCTCCGCGCGTTGGAACAGAGGCTGCTGAAGCAACCATTCCACCCCATATCCAGCTTCTCGCAACGTCGCCGCGTCGGTTTCGGCACTCGCTGCCACACTAGTCTCGACATCGTGGAAAACATCCAAATCCTTGGAATAACGCGGTGAATCATTCGCCGCGTTTAACACCGTTCCGCCGGCCAAAAAGCTTTCCGGTGAACGGCGGGCGGCCAGCAGTCGCAAGGTTTCTGACTGGAATGCGGTTAGTGGCACAACTTGGCGGCGATCAGAAAAGCCTCCCGATTGCCATGAGCGCGCAATCCGCGGATGATCGTCTCAATCTCTTGCTCGCCCACGCGCAAATCCTCCCGCATGAACCAGAAACAACGCGTATGAAACCGTTCGAATGCCTGTTGCGCCAGAGCCAGTTTTTCCGGCGAGACAGGGGGTCTGTCAACTGGTGACGGATTGTCCATGCTGAATATTAATAGCAAAACACGGAAAAATGAAGCATCGAATCGCACCCAGCGCACCCCCGTGCGCCTGGACAGCCCGGATGTGTGTTGAACACTTCCGCCCAAAAGGGTTGTCGCGCTTTGAAGCCAAAATGTTCGACTGGGACAATTGGCTTCTTTCATGTGGCATCTGTAACGAAGAAAAATGGAAGCATTTTCCCGAGGAGGATGGCAAACCGCGGCTCTTAAACCCTGCTGAGGAGGAGCCTTCCGCTCATCTCTGCTTTATTGGACCACGTCTGCGAGGTGTGACCAAGAGTGGCAAGAAGACAGTTGAACTTGTAGAGTTGGACCGTTCACTCCTGCGTGACGAGCGTGAAGCTTGGTTGAACCTAGTGGATTGTTTACTCGTGCTTTGGGTTGAAACCAACGAGGCAAACGTGCGTCAAGCGTGCAGAGAGCACTTGATCTGGACGAAGCAGGACGATGCCCCATTTGCAGGAATGACAAGAGATTACCTGAAGCAGAAATGCCCAAAACTTGCCAACCCTGCGACGCCCCACCAACGACTGGACGAACGAAACCGGCTTGAGCATATTCGGGAACTGGCGGAGCAGCGGTCGGCATTGTTGCAGCATCTCGCATAAGTGCCAGCTTATCCAAGGGGTCGCAAAGCGTCTTTGGGGAGACAAGCCAGATATTCTCTTGAGAATTGCTGCCGCTTGGGCAAACGATGGTGGCCTTCCCGAAGCAGTCGTCCTTGGTTTACCGGCAGATAAAGGATCGAAGGCGAGTTGGACACAGTGCGAAGCTTGGTTGCAATCAGAAAAAGGGCAAGGATCCTATGATTATGACACTATGAAAGGTGCCCAGGGTCAACGTAGAAGCCCGCCTGGACGAATTGACCCGCACAACCAGCCTTCGCGCGGAAGCCCAGGCCGAAGCGAAACCAAAGGCTGCAGGTTAACATCATGTAAAAGAAAATGTAGCGAATTTTTAGACCTCATGCGCTCATCAGGGGGTGCGGCTCGTTCCCCACGACACGATCCTATCGGTGTCAATCTGTGCCCGTGCCGAGAATTTAGGATTGAAACCACAGAGGCACAGAGACACAGAAAAGACTGATAAGCCGAAAGGAGGAACTCCGCCCGCCCATTTCATCCTTGAACAGGTCGCCGCACGCCACGCGTTTGACTCCTTGTTTGAGGGTCGGAACGTTGAAATTGACGAGCAGGCCAAGGGATTTCCGGTCCAGCTTCAGATACGTAAGCCATTGCGCCTCGTGGATCGGGTGAATTGCATCTCTGTGCCTCGGTGTCTCTGTGGTTAAAAACAAAGAATCAAAGGACCCGAAAAACAAGTCAAGTTTCGCCCCGAACTTTGCCGTGAAATTTCAAATATCTTTGGCTAGTTCTTACCCTGTCTTACTGCGGGGGAGGGGCGCCGTTGGTGGGCAATTCAAACGGCGCGGATTCCTCTTTTTTCTCTTCCTTCGAGTCGGCGGCTTTTTCCGGCTTCTTCTCCACCATGAGCTGGGCACGGTCGCGAATCAGGGGATCTATCAGCCAGCCGTTGACAACGTAAGTCCATTGACCAAGGCTCTGCTCGCGCTTGAGCTTCGCTTGCAGGGGCTTGTTTTTGTCCTCAAATTCCTTGTCCAGCTTCTTCTTGTCCTCCGGCTTTTCATCCTTGCCGACCGTTCTTTCGGCAGGCACGACGCCGGTCGCGTCAATCCTCAAATAGTAGTCGTTCTCCGGGGTTTTTTTGCCGATGTGGAGCGTGTAATTGAAATGATCGAAGGTCCCAACGGCCACAGTCAACGGTTTATCCAGCCCGGTCTCCGAAGCCGGCGCCACGGATACATCGACAAAGCTCGGATAATTAAGGGTGCTCGCCAGGGAAGCCACCTTGTTCGTGTCAAGAACCTCACCGGCTTTGGTGTCGGCCAGGACCCACGGGGCGGATTCTGATGATCTTGTGAGCTTCCAGGAATTGGCGGCATTCGTGGACTCAAGGGCAAACGTTTCCGGTTTTTCGACTTTGAAGAAGTCTTTGTCAAGCCATTCGCCGGCCTTGGGATCGAGGCTGCTTAACGCGTCGGAAACAGTAAGAAGTTCCTGCGGATCGCTCTTGAGCATCAGATAGCGGCCATCCTCATAACCTTCGTCGCCAAATGGCATGGCCGATGGGCGGTCGGATTTATGGGTGTGCTTCTTGCCCAGCAGAAGCGATTGCAAAACCTTGCCCTGCGCATCCTTGAACTCCACCAACACCGCCGAATCCGCCCCATGCCCCGGATCGGCCAGGTGCATGCGGGCCAATTGCGCGGCGCCAATCGGCTCCGATTGCACGATTTTCAGATCGCGAACCTTCAGCAGCAACTCGTCAATTTGGGAAAAGTTGGCCGGATAATTGCCCTTTTCCACCACCACCCAGCGGTCGTTTTTCTTCGCCAGAGTCAATTCGCTTTCGCCTTTGAGATGGATGGCGGCAACGTCATTGACCTGAAAATTCTGCAAGAGTTTTTGCCCCGCCCGGCCCTCTTTTTCAGACCAGGATTGCTCGTGGCGTTGGAGCAGGACCAGGCAAGCCCCCCCAATGACGACCAGAGCGACCAAAAGCGAAATTAGTTGTTTGCGATTCATTTTGCGGCTGTGCGTTTACGTTTGACAACGGCCAGGACAAGGCCGGTCACGGCGACCAGCGCCGGCATGGCGCCGATGTTGACCACCTTGGTCCAGAATTCGAGCGAATCCGTTTCCTTGCGCAATTGTTTGCGCACCGATTTCAGGTCCTTATTCACGGAGGCCACGGCCTTTTGATAATTCTCCAATTCCTGCTGCTGTTCAGGCGAGAGAATGAATTTCTGCTCCTGCCCGGCTTTGCTGCTTTGCAATTCGCTGATCTTGCGCTCGGTCTCAGACTTTTTCGCCTCCAGATCCTTGAGCTTGTCCCTGTAGTCCGCGCCGGCCTTGGCCTCCATGTTGCGCAGACGGGTGAAGGGCCGGTTAATGCTGGCCCGGCTGCGCAGGCTGATTAAATCGCTATCGCCGGAGAGTTGTTCGGCAAAGCTCTCCACGAGGTTCAAATTGCCGTTGACCGGCTGCACCATGTGATAGCCCAGAATATCCTGCACCCGCACACAGACCTGGTCGTTGAGCATGTCGCTATCGCCGACCAAAATCACCACGCCATCGCCCTTGGATTCTTTCAATTGCGGGCCGGCGGGCAAACTGTTGGTTTCCTCCTTGTCCTCTTTGGGCGGTTTGGGCGGCCCGTCGGGGAAGGCCGTCTTGAATTTCCCGGTCAAACGCACCGCGAGGGCGTAGGAAATATTCGACGGCTTGAAATCCTTGACGATTTGCTCCGCCGCGATGGAAGCGGTCACGCCTTCGACCAATTCTGATTGATCAGAAGTATGCACCAGCACCGCTTCCTTTAACCCATCGGCCGGCTTGCCGGTAAAGACGCCCGCAAAAGGCATGACCAGGTTATCGATCTGGCTGGTGACAATGTCATCGTTATTGATTCCGTCTTTGTCCAGCACCAGGACGGTCGGCATGGCGGAACCGGATTGCGGATTGTGCCCGCCAAAGGTCAAGTCGGCTGCCACTTTGTTAACATCCATCTCCAGTCCCCAGGCCTTGAGCAGTTTGTCCAAGGAAGATTGGCCGGAGCTTTCGCCCAGGACCTGCGACATTTGATCGTGTTTTTGGTCGAAATAGGCGTGCGGATCCAGGAAGGCCAGCAACTTGCCCCCGCGCAAGACGAATTGGTCAATCGCGTACTGCGTGGCATCGGAAATGTCACGCGGATGCACGACCAACAGGACGCGGATATCATCGTCAATCTTGGAGGCAGTCATTGGAACCTCCTTGACGGTAAAGTCTTTTTTTAACTCGCTCACAAAAGCCCAAGGCGCCGAGGCGTTTTGGCCCATTTGCCGCATCATCGGGTTGGGCATGGAGCCGAACACCGGCAGTTCGCTCATCAGGCCGATAATGGGCGGCGTGGGATTGACCACGCGCGCGATGGCGCGGGAGAGGTCATATTCAAGAAGGCGCTCGCGGTTCGGCGGCAGCCACGGAATGGCCACCTTTTCGTCGAGCATGCTCACGACCAGTCCCATGTAAATCTTGTCCCCGCCAAACGGCGAGGTGGCCTGCCCCTCGACCCCATCCAGGCGGGCGGAGTCTTCGGCATCGGAATCCGGTTTGGGATCCAGTTTCTGCACGATGATTTTGCCTCGGCCTGCCTGCTGATACTCCGCCAGCAGGTCCTCAATGTGCTGGGCGTAGGTGCGCAGCGCCGGCGGCATGGCGGTGTCCCCTTGCGTGCAATAAAAGCGGATGGTCACGCGGGAATCGAGCTTGCCCAGGATTTTCTTTGTGCCGGGAGAAAGGGTAAAGGCCTTGTCGGCTGTCAAATCAACGCGGTCTTTGGCGGCGCTCGTCAGGACATAAAAGGCCACGAGAACGATCAACATCGCCCCGACGCCGATGGTGGAGTAAAGGAAGGATTCGAGATTTTTCTGCTTCATGACGGATCTGCGGCGGTCTAACCCGCGCGATGACTGCGGATAATAACTCCGGTGGTAAATAAGGAGAACCCAATGACGCACAGGAAAAAGATAATGTCCCGCGAGTCGAGCACGCCCTTGGTAAAGTATTCGAAGTGAGTAATAACGCTGAAGGCCGCCACGGTATTGACGAGCCACGGCACGTCCCAACGTGTCAACAAGTTCGTCACCGGCGGAAAGCCGCACAAGACCAGCAACAGGCAGATGACAAAGGAGAGAATAAAGCTGACCACCTGGTTGCGGGTCATGGCTGAGGTCATGCAGCCAATAGCCAAATACGCTCCGGCCATGAGAAAGCTGCCCACGTAGGCCGCGAAGATGACGCCGTTGTCCGGCGAGCCCAGATAATTAACCGTAATGACCACCGGAAACGTCAAGATCAACGCCAGCAGCAAGAAGAGCCACGATGCCAAAAATTTGCCGACGATGGCCTGCCAGGCGGTGATGGGAAGGGTGAGGAGCAGTTCAAGCGTCCCCACGCGGCGTTCCTCCGCCCACAAACGCATTCCGGCCGCCGGGACGAGAAACAGGTAAAGCCACGGATGCCAGATGAAGAACGAATTCTCCAGGCTGGCTTGGCCGCGCTCAAAAAAGCCGCCCGCCATGAAAGTGAAGAACCCCGCCAGCAGCAGGAAGATCACGATGAAAACATAAGCGACCGGGGACGAAAAATACCCGGCCAGCTCCCTTTTGGTGATGGCTCTAATGTTACTGATGGAATTCATTGCTTGGAATCTTTGGTTTCAGGCAGGGTGATGCGGCGGAAAACCTCATCCAGCCGCCCCTCTTCGGTGTGCAGTTCCTCAACCTGCCATCCGCCCGCGGCCGCCAGAACATTGCGTGCCAGGTCGCCGTTGATATTTTCGTTTTTGGGATAGACGCGCGCCCAGACTTTGCCGTTTTCCTCTTTGACCACCGCCGCGCGGCGAGCATTGGCCACGCCCGACAAACGGTCCACCAATTGGGCTCCCACCACCCCGCGCACCACCAGCAGGACAGCGCCCGCCACGTCCGATTGCTGCTTCAATTGCCCCGGCGTGCCATTGGCCACAATCTGTCCGCGGTCGATAATAATGGCACGGGAACAGACGGCCTCCACTTCCTCCAAAATGTGAGTGGAGAAAATGATGGCTTTCTTCTCACCCATGCGGCGAATCAAGCTCCGCACCTCATGTTTTTGATTGGGATCCAGACCGTCGGTTGGCTCGTCCAGGACAAGCACATCCGGGTCATGAATGATGGACTGGGCAAAGCAAGTGCGGTGGCGGAAGCCCTTGGAGAGAGTATCGATGCTCTGGCGCAAAACCGATTCAAGAAAGCACATTTCCACCACGCGGTTAACGGCCTTTTTCCTGGCTTCACCGTGCAACCCCCGCAATTCGGCGATAAAGCTGAGAAAGCCTTCCACGGTCATGTCGGTGTAAGCCGGGGCGTTTTCAGGAAGATAACCAATCAGGCGCTTGGCCGGAATGGGGTCCTCGATCATGTCATGCTGGCCGACCGTCACCCTGCCCTCGGAAGGGGGGATAAAGCCGGTAATCATGCGCATGGTGGTGGATTTGCCAGCGCCATTGGGGCCCAAAAAGCCCAGCACTTCCCCTCGTTCCACTGTAAAAGAAATACGGTTGACGGCCACTTTTTGGCCGAACGACTTGCTAAGGTTCTCGACTTTAATCATTCCTGTTCCATTGCGCCGCGCGCGCTTCAGCAGAGCGGCGGATTCATAAATTGGACTTACTAACAGGCCGTCTGTTCAAACGCAACTCTTAAGCCCATTGCCGTTTTGACATTACTGCCTAAAAATGTTCAAAGAAAAATTGGGGTGGGGCGCGAAAACCCGGGATGGAATAATCCAAATATGTCTCTTGACGCGATCTTTTATCTCTGTAATGCTTCACCTTACACGGAAAGGCTGTGTTTTCCCACAGGACATAAGGGGGTCATTTTGAGCAATAGTCGCCCAATTCCTGCAACAGTCCCCAACGCGAATGAGTGATACTGTAAATTCGCCGAAACCAATGGGCAAAGCGGGTCGCGCCGCCGTGGTTCTGTTTTCCTTTTACGCCACCGATGCGCGGCCCCGCCGCGAAGCGGAGGCATTGGTGAAGGAAGGGTTCGAGGTTGATGTCATTTCCCTGCAATCCGCCGCATCCAAATCCGATGCCTCGCGGCAAACGATCAATGGGGTAAACGTGCATTTGGCGCCGCTGAGGCATCGCAGAGGCGGGAAGTTCAGGTACCTCTTCGAGTACGCCTTTTTCTTCGCGACCGCCTTTTGGCTCCTTTCAAAATGGAGCATAACGAAACGTTTCAAAATCGTCCATGTCCACAACATGCCGGATTGTTTGCTTTTCACCGCGGTGCTGCCGCGCCTGCGGGGCGCAAAGCTTATTTTGGACCTGCACGACCCGATGCCAGAGTTGTTTGCCACTATCTTTAACGTCAACCCGGGCCATTTTGTATCGCGGTTATTGCGGAGGATTGAGAAATGGTGCATGGACTTTTCGGATCTGGTCCTAACGCCCAATCTGGCGTTCAAGGAGCTTTTTGTTGCGCGCGGTTGCGCCACGGACAAGATCGAAATTGTTATGAATACTCCTGAGACGGAGATTTTCCACACGCGCCAGCAGCCCGTCCCGCCGTCCGCACCGTCAGAGGACCAGCCATTCAGGTTGATGTACCACGGCCTGTTGGTGGAACGCCACGGACTCGATTTGGCCGTGGAGGCCTTAGCTTCGTTGCGTCCCCGGATTCCGGGGATTGAATTGCACTTTTACGGGCAGAAAACTGACTGTTTAACTCGTCTCATGTCGCAAGTCAGGCAGCGGAAGCTGGAGGAAGTGGTTCATTTCCACGGATTCAAATCGTTGTCGGAGATAGCCGGGGCGATTGACCAAATTGATCTTGGGCTGGTTCCCAACCGGTTGAGTTCGTTTACACGGATCAACCTGCCGACGCGCATCTTCGAGTATCTGGCAATGAACAAGCCGGTGATCATGTCGCGCACCCGGGGCGTTCAGGACTATTTCAAGGAAGACGAGATTTTGTTTTTTGAGCCGGGCAATGTGGATGATTTGGCGCGGAAAATGGAGTGGGCTTACCGCCACCCGGACGAGCTTCGTTCCATTATGGAACGTGGGCGGCGGGTCTATGAAAAATATTCGTGGGAGTTGGAACGAAGCCGTTTTACCGGCAGAGTGAATGGGTTATTGACGCGCGAGAAGAACCACTCGCGCAACTTCGTCCCCTCCACGCCTATTCCGGAAGCCGGAAATAGAAGCCAGAGTTAAACAAGCGCTGCCCGCTTGCCGCGGAGGCCCAGCAATGAAAGCTCCTCTTCCTGTGTTCAGCGTCTTCAGCGCGGAATCCCCGAATGCCGCCGTTTCTGCTGGCAGGAACCCAGGTGGCCGGATAGAGTGCAGGGCGTGAATTCTTTGCCACGTCCTGAGGTTATTCTGACGCATGAGAGCGATTTGGATGGGTTTATCGCGGGTTTGCTTTTGCAACGCCTGGCCAAGCGCCTTTTTGAGGCGGACATCCGCTTGGAGGCCTACCATTATAATAGCTGGCGCTTGCGCGAGCCGCGGGAAAAGTCTGGCTGGGTCTGCGACCTGAGTTTTGAGCCGCGCCTGGACAAGCCAGGATGGGTCGTGATCGACCATCATGCGGTGGAAATTCAGCCCAAAAACGCCGTCCTTATCCATGACCTGGCAAAATCGGCCGGCCTGCTTTGCTATGAATTGTGCCAGCAACAGGGGTTGGGTTCTCCCGCGCTGGACCGCCTGGTGCATCTGAACAACGTCGGCGATTTGTTTTTGGAGGACGATCCGGACTTCATTCTGGCCAACGATTACGCGAATCTCGTCAAGTCCTATCAGTTTTGGAATCTGCACACTCTGATCGAGGGGCAATTGGAACGGCTGCTGGATCACCCCCTCCTGGAGGTGATCGCGGTCAAACGCCGCATCGAGGACCCGATGGGCTTCGAGTGGAGCCGGCACAATATCACGGAAATCTCCCCCACCGTCGGCTTCGTCGATACCGTGGTCGGCAATACCAACTTAATTGTCCACCAGTTGCTGGAAAAAAAGGCGAGCAAATACCCCGTCCTGCTGACGCTGTTTCGCAAGGCCAATAACACGGTCGTGGTCAGCCTG
The DNA here is from genome assembly GCA_052139695.1 of Limisphaerales bacterium. Taxonomy (GTDB): domain Bacteria; phylum Verrucomicrobiota; class Verrucomicrobiia; order Limisphaerales; family Palsa-1400; genus PLGF01. Next base: position 28,693 of record JBKQWF010000316.1, on the reverse strand, counting down.
CGCAGCCGCAACGGCGCGGCCTTGAAGGTTGCCGAAAAACTGCAAGGCGGCGGCCACGCCAACGCCTCCGGCGCCACCCTCCCCCGCTCTGTCAAAAATATCCCCGACGCCGTGGATTATCTGCGCCGCCTCCTGGATCCCGCTCCGAAGAAGGACGAACCCCTGAACAGCCTGGATAATCTGCTGGCTGGCCTGCGCATCCCGGATTAGCGGCAGTTCACAGGCGCAAGTGGGACCAGAGTTCAGCCGGCGCAAGCCGCAGATTGACGAAAAACGGCCCGAATTCCGCGTAACGCGCGCTCACTTCATCGAAACGCATTTCGTACACGATTTCCTTGAGCGCATCGACTTGATGCGCCATCAGGGTCACGCCCCACTCCCAATCGTCCAAGCCTGTGGAGCCGGTGATGAGTTGCGAAACGCGGCCGGAGTATTTGCGCCCGACGCGCGCGTGGCCCCCCATCAGCTTCTTGCGGGTGGCCATGTCGAGCATATACCAATTGTCCCCGCCGAGCCGTCTTTTGCTCATGGGATAGAAGCCCATCACTTCCCAGTCCGGCATTTCCGGGTAGAGGCGATAGTGCTCATAATCCTTCCTGCGCTGGGCCATTTCGGCCATGCGCTTCTGAAAGACCTCGCTTTCGGGGGAAAGCTTCTCCTGCTCGATCAAAGCGCGCCGCTGGTCCTCCTCGGCCGGCATGTATTCCGTCAACTCCGTGAGGCTCAAGTACGAGAAAACGCTCCGCAAGACCGCCGGCGGAAAACAAGCCTCGATCTCGCGATGCATTTGACTGATTTCTCCCAGTCCCGCCGCCAGCAGAAAAAAAACGAGGTCCGCCTTGCCCCCCACATTCGCGAAAGTGGTCAACCGCGGATGCGAGGGGTGGGAGTTGGCGGCGCAGAGCCGCTCCAGGCCGGCGCGCGATTCGGCGGACTGCCCCGATGGCAGCCCCGCCCAGCGCTCGCGGTCTATCCGGTAAAAAAGGTGCAGGACATGCACACCCCGGTCCAATTTAATCACGGGCAGATTGGTCATGACTCATTCCACGTTGAGGATTTGCTCCAGCAATTGCGGCAGGTATTCGGCAATGGCGGCGGTCCCCGCCAGCAAATTGACCCCGACTTCCCGCGCTTTGGCCTGAATGGCTTCATCCTGCGTCAGCGAATAGCCCAAGACGGAGATGTGCTGGGTGGCGGGATTGGATTTGACCTGCGTCACCGCGGCGCAGACTTCCGTCTGAGGCCATAACTCCGCGACGAGGACAAGCGGTTTGTCGCGTTCGCAGGCGGGCGCGATGGCGGCCGCCTGATTCAAAATCTGCACGCTATAACCTAAGTCCAGCAACCGGTTGGCCAACTGGCTGCCCGGCATAAAATTCGAGTAATAAACCAGAGCCAGAGGCTTGCTCATGGAATAAGAGTGAAGCAGCCCGGAGCGAATTGCAAAAAATTTCGCACGAATCGGTCCTGCCTTGTGCCTTTTCTTTCTTGGCCGGGTGCCTGGGCACATGCGTGCCGCCAAAGGCCATCGGCAACCCGACCGATTCAGTGCTTGGGGAAAGTGGCGATGGCTTTGCGGACATGCGAGAAAACCAAAGTGTCACCCATAATCATGACATTTTCAGGTTGACGAAGGAGGAGGCGTTTGTTTAATGTGCCTTATGGCCTGACCGCAGATAAAACAAAAAGGTCACCCTGCCCCTTTTTCCTCGGATATGGAACTCCTCCTCTTCCTCCTTACAGATGCGCCGTGATCGGTGACCCGTTCGTTTCGAGAGGAATAACACTTATGAAAAGTCTTGTAACATTATTACTGGCTTACGGATCTCTTGCTTTCCAGTTTTGCATTTGTGGCCAAGGCACATTCCAGAACCTTGATTTCGAGGAGGCTGATGTTTCGGGCGACCACGTTAACTCTCTCGTAGCCACATCTAGCGCGTTTCCTTTCTGGCAGGCGTTCTATGACACGACTCCGGCTACAGAGGTCTGGTACGATTCCATAAGTACAGGTGCCCCACTGATTTCCATTGTGGATGGTCAAGCCGGTCCCGTTATACAGGGCAATTACAGCGCTTATCTTTTTAGCGCTTCTTCTACCGTTACTACGCTTAGCCAGACGGGCCTCGTTCCCGTTGGCGCCCAATCTATTCAGATGGAGGCAAGTGAGTATTTTGGCTCATTCTTCGTACTCCTTGGGGGACAGGCGGTCAACATGGTTGCCATCCAAAGTTTTCCAAATTATACCCTTTATGGTGGCAACATCTCAGCGTGGGCCGGACAATTCGCTACTTTAAGTATTACTGAGGGACTCCCCACTGGACTGCCTCATCAATCCCCAAGCTATTTGGAGTTGGATAACATCACCTTTTCTCCGAACGCCGTGACGGCAACGCCTGAACCAAGCACGGTCGCCTTGACGGCCCTTGAAGGGCTTCTTTTTGCGCTCTACCGACGCCTCGTGCCCATGCGCCTGCACGCAAAGGCATAACTGGCGCCGTCAGGGCGGCGGACACCTCTTCCCAGGGCGCTACAAGGCGGCGCCGATGCTGTCACAATTATAGGTGACCCCATGACCCGCGCGGACGCAAAGGAGCGGCGCGGCAAGCCGCAACCAGGAAAAGACGGACAGGATGAACAGGATTTACAGGATAAAATCTGGGGGAGGTTGCTTTGCACGATAAGTCTGGCTCTGGCGTTTATCTTCCAATCGCTGGTCGCCGAAGTTCAGCAAAAGGCCTGATTTTCTCGGTCAATGGCTTTACTTCCCTTTCCGAATCCTGTCCATCCTGTTCATCCTGTCCATGCTGTTAAATTCCTCTCCATGCGTTCTCTTTGCCTGAATGCCTTTGGGGTGACAGTTCCTTCGCGGCAATATTTTTGTTAAAAAAACAAAACTTTTCAGGATAGCAGTGCGGAGGACGGCGCGTTCGACACGATTGTGCAGACCAGCGCCAAAAAATGCGGAATGCACCCGGTGCGTCAGCCACGCAGTTTTGGAAAAAATTCCTCCGCCGCCTGGCAGGTGGCGGCGCTCAATTCTTCGACGGTGCAGTTTTTGGTCGCGGCGGCCAGTTCGGCGATCTCTTTGACGTAGGCGGGTTCACCGCGTTTGCCGCGGAACGGGACTGGGGCCAAAAAGGGACAGTCGGTTTCCAGCATGAACTTCCCCAGGTCTGCCGCCGCCAGCGACTGGCGCACGTTGGCGCCGTTCTTAAAGGTCGCGATGCCGGTGAAGCTCACCAGCGAGCCAAGGGCGAAAATCCGGCGCATCGCCTCGACGTTCTCAGAAAAGCAATGAAATACCCCTCGTGTCCGGTCGGCGAAGGGCGTCAATTCCGCCAGCGTGTCCTCGAAAGAATCGCGCTGGTGGATAATGCAATTCAGCCCCAATTCGCACGCCACTTCCATTTGCTGGCGGAAAAGCTCCGCCTGCCGCTTCTTGAGGGCCTCGAATTCAGGGTCCTGGACAGGGTCTTTGCCGCGGCGATGGTAATCGAGCCCGATTTCACCAATAGCGACCACTTTGGAATGACGGGCCAATTCTCGCAAAGGCGGACGGATGTCTTCAGCCGCTTCACGCGCGTGGTTGGGGTGCCAGCCGACGGCGGCATAGACGCCGGGGTGCTCTTCCGCGATGCGAATCGCTCCGGCGCTGCTTGCCAGGTCCGTGCCGACGCAAACGATCTTCTCAATGCCGGCCGTGCGCGCCCGGTCGATGGTCGCGGCCAGGTCCCCCGCAAAATCGGGAAACCCCAAATGCGCGTGCGTATCGTAAAAAACTGCCATTACGGAAATTCAAGGAGCGTACAACCGCCATTTGCGCAAGAGAAAATACTCGTTAAAGGGACGATCGTCGGTGATGCGGTAAGAGACGCTGGCGTCGAGGACGTTGCTCAGTTGCGACTCCCGGGTCAACTCCGCGTTAAGGTAAGCGGGCACATTCCCGTTCGGCAACCATTCCACCAGGTCCTTTTGCGCGGCGGGCGGCATGCGGTCAGCCATCTCTTGCCCAGTGGCCGGCGCAATCGGGTCCATCGAGGCAAGAAAATGAATTCCCCAGTCATTGATGCCATCGAAACAGCGCACGTAAGTGAAGGACTCATGAAGTGAACGCATAATCGCCTGCAATGTGCTCGCGAGGCCAACGGGAAACCAGATCTGCATGATGCCGCCGCGGTTGAGGCGCTGCTTGACTGCGTCGTAAAAACCCTCCGAATACAACAGGCTCGAGCCAGCCGCTTCCACTGGCGGTGGCGGATCGATGACGACCACATCAAATTTCTCCCGCGTCCGATTGAGAAAACGCCGGCCGTCATCGATGACCACTCGCCCCTTCGGATTGCCCAGGCAGGCGGCCGCATCGGCGTAGTAAAACCCGAAGGCATCGCGGACGCTGGGGACAAGCTCGACTGCCGTGGTTGGAACGTCCCAACTCAGCGCGGACCGGAAGCTGGTTCCCATCCCAAAACAAATCAGCAAAATGGACTGGGGCCGCGGCTGATGTAAACTCATGGGCAGGTGGACCATGAATTTGGTTTCGGGTGTTAAGGACGTCATGCCGACGCCGTTGACGAGCAACCGGCGGTCAAACCCGTTCCCGAATGAGATCACAGAAGCGGCATAATCGCGCCGGACTTGGGTGTTCTCGGCCTTCTTATCAATCAATCTCGCAATATCACTGGCGCCAAAAAGGCACCACGCCAGCGCGCCCAGGGACACCAGCACTGAAACCGCCCGCTGCCGGATTGTCAGCATTTGACCGCAGGCCAGGCAGAGGGCGAGCAAAGGCAGACCCAAGAGAATCATCGATATCCGTTCGCTCAAAAATGGCAGGAGCACGTAGGAGGCGCAGAGCGGCCCCAAGATGCAGCCCACCACATTGACACTGTAGGCTTTGCCCGCGGCCGTGGGCTGGCCGAGCGCGTATTGGTCAACCAAGCCGGGAGTCAGATAGCCCAACACGGCGCAGAGCGGGCAAATGCCTGCCAGCACGGTCAGCACCGCCCAATGGCGGCTCAGATACATGCCGCTCAAAATGTCCAACTTCGCCGGGAGGAACCGCGGATCGACTGTGAGGATGGGCAGGAAAGCCGCCACCGCCAGGACGACCAGGATTCCAGCCAATGAACGCCGCTCCTTTCGCCTTAAGTCCAGCCGATAAAACCAGGAACCGAGAAAAGTCGCACCCAAATAGGTAAAGACAATGGCGGCAAAGGAATAAACCTGGGTCCGCAGGATTGGCGTAAACGCGCGCGTCCACACCACCTCCATCGCCATCGTGCTAAAACCAGTGGAAAACAAAATCCACAGCAGCAGCCGGCTCCGGGGGGCGCCCGGGACCGCCGGGTGGCCCGCCTCCCCCTCGGCGACCCCTTCCGCCTTGGAGGAAGCTGGGGCTTGCCGGGCCATCGCCACGCTCATTGCGGCAATGCAAAAGTTGAGCAGAGCGGCCAGGGCCAGAGTATGCCGGAAACCCAGAACTTCGATCAACACGACGGCCGCCGTGATGGTGCCGCACATCGCGCCGAGCACGTTGGCCAAATAGAGATAACTGAAACTCTCCGTATTGGCCGAATCCCGCTCCCACACGAAGGCCATCATGAGCGGAAAGGTCGCCCCCATGCAGACGCACCACGGCAGAATCGCCGCCGCCAAGACTATCCCGGAGAGCATTAAGTAATGAAATGAGTCAGTCTGCCCTGCCGACAACAACCACCGTGCGCCCCAGCCAAATAACTGAGGCACGACCAGCGCGCCCAAACCAATGATGAACTCCGCGCCGGCGTAATAGTAGATGGCCGAAACTCCCGTCCGCCGCACCAACCCGGGAATCATCCACCCTGCCCCCCAAGATCCGACAGAAAGCCCGAGCATGAACATGGAAATAACGACCGAAAGCACGGGAGTGATGATGCCAAAGGAGGCAAAGGCCAGGCGCGTCCAGACCATTTGATAGACGAGGCTGCAAAAGCCGGAGAAAAAGAACAAAACAAAGAGCCGCTGGCGCATCGCCGAGATTGTCTTGCTATTGGAATCGGTCATCCTGCCTTTTAACATTTCGGCGGATTTGAGAAAAGCCTTAAGCCGGGCTGCCGCCCGTCGGGGCATTATGATTCCTCGTTAGCTCCGATTGCTCCGGGGCGATCTTCTTTGATCCGGATCTAGGTCCTCCGCCTGGAAATCACGCTCTTTCTGCGGCCAGGCTTTCGGGGGTCTGGCCTGTCAAAGCCGCGGGGGCACACTGGCTTCCACAAGCTTCGAGCCGCTTGGCAAGAAATACTTGCTCGGATTTGATCTCTGCAAGTTTCAATGACTTGCGAAAGTGCGTCGCCGCTGCCGAGGTGTGACCCAATCGCAATTCAAATTCGCCAAGGACCGCGTAGAGCAAGTAATAGGATTCCAGCGACGCTAAGTTTTGGCTGGCACGGACGGCTTCGATTCCCCTTTGGGCGCCATGAACTTCCGCGATGGCTACCGCCCGGTTCAGAGCAACCACCGGCGACGCATCCATTTGAATGAGATGATCGTAAAGTTCAAGGATTTGGGTCCAATCAGTGGAGGCGTAATCGGCAGCGCCGCAATGGCAGGCGGCGATGCCGGCCTCAAGGTGGTATGCCGTTATTTCCTCGCCGGCGGCGGATTTCGCAAAATGGAACATGCCCCGCGCAATCATGGATTGGTCCCAGCGCCGCCGCTCCTGTTCCTTGAGCAAGAGCAGGTTGCCTCCACCGTCCAGGCGGGTGGCAAACCGCGCCGCATTCATCAGCATGAGGGCAAGCAACGCATGGGTTTCCGGCACGTCGCCCACCGGATGCTCCGAAACCAGACCCGCCAGGCGAATCGCTTCGTGACAAACTTCTTCCCGGACCAACCGTTCCCCGCTCGAGGCTTTGTAGCCTTCGTTAAACAGGAGATAAAGCGATTGCAAGACCCCCTCCAATCGCGCGCCCAATTGCTCGCTGGCGGGGATCTCGAAGGGAATGCGGGCGGCGCGAATTCTTTGCTTCGCCCGTTTCAGCCGTTTGGCAATCGCGGCTTCGCTGGAAAGAAAGGCCCGCGCAATTTCCCCAACGCTAAAACCGCCGAGGACTTTCAAAGCAAGCGCCACCTGCGCGTCGCCCGGAATGACCGGATGACAACAAACAAACAGCAATCGCAGGCGGTCATCGGCTATTTCTTCATCGGAAAAACCACCGGCGGATTCCCCGTTTTCACGGTCCGCCAGCAGGATGATTTCCGGCTCCTTTTCTCGAAAAACCCTTTCCCGCCGCACGACATCGAGCGCCAAATTGCGGGCGGCGCGCATGATCCAAGCCGCCGGGTTTTTGGGCGCTCCATAATAAGGCCAGGTTTGCAGGGCCCGGGCCAAGGCTTCCTGGACAACGTCTTCCGCCAGGGTCAAATGCCCGACCCCGAATATCCTCGTGAGCACCGCAACCATCTTTCCAGATTCATGGCGAAAAAGATGTTCCACCAACTGGAAAACCTCCCGCGGCGCCTCGTTTGGAATCTCGTGGTTCACGTCTCAGGAAAAGCCTAAACCAAGAGCGCGGCGGCTTGATTCAGTGGTCAAGCCACCGCCCTCGATCTTCAGAATTACGCGTTCGCTTCCGCCAGGTGCGCCTCGGGAACCGCTTCGCCGGTCAGCGGGCACTGCGAGAGAACGGGCCGCACTTCGACCTTCGCGCCATAAGCCAAAGCGGGGCACTCTTTGGCAACCTCCACCGCCTCTTCCAGACTCGCCACGGTAAGATAGAAGAATCCGCCAATGGCTTCCTTCGACTCAGCAAAAGGCCCATCCGCCACCACCCGGCCGTTCTTTCCCGAAACAATTTTCCCCGAAGGCGCCAGGGGGCTGCCGTCCGCGACCTTGCCCTGGTCCTTGAGGCGCTTAAACCAGGCCATCCACTCGCCGACCACCTCTTGCGTTTTCTCCGGGGAGAGCCCTTGGTGCCAATCTGTTCCACGGAAGATCAGCAAATATCCGTCATTCGATTCTGTGCTCATAGTTTTCCTTTTGTTATATGTCTCGTTGTTTTTCTGCCGTTGAACGGAAGGCTTCCAAACCTTCCAAAATCTTGCGTTATTGGCGGACGAGAACCATCCAGGAAACGCCAAATCGGTCCGCCACCATCCCAAAACGTGGGGAAAAAAATGTTTTTGCCAGCGGCATTTGAACCTGTCCGCCTTCGGCCAGGGCGTTGAAGATTTGATCCGCCTCGGCTTCGCTCGCCACGGAAAGCGCCAAGGAAAAGCCTTGGAAGGCTGGCCTGCCCGTGCAGCGTCCGTCCGACGCCATCAACGTCATCTCGCCGATGCGGAAACTCACGTGCAGGATCTTATTGTCAGAGCCTGGCGGCGCGCACGTGCCCGTTTGGGGGCTCTCTTTGAAGCGCATCTGAAAGTCCACTTCCGCCCCAAGCGCGCGGCGGTAGAATTCCATGGCCTCTTCACAGCGCCCCTCAAAATTGAGATGGGTCTGAACCGCACAAATCACCTTTGTTTTCATATTTTTTGGTCAGTGGCTACTTCAACTTTCTAACCTAAGACGAACCGGCCGGCAACTGCAGGACAATTATTTTGGATTTTTTTCCCCCGGCTGGGAAGCAAAGGTTTACCAATAGGGATAATGACTGGGATTAAAAATACTGTTTTCACGCTTGCCTCCTGTACAAAACCTGTCAAACTGCGGGTTGTTGTAGCCAATTAATTACGAAGGAGATTCGCACGGCGTCGTGTCGGCAAGGAATTACCGTTTCCGCCTTTGCCGGAAGAATCCAGTTTTGACTGCCTTAACCGTTAGCATTTCAAAACCATGTTCGCTGAATGTTTTTCGACAGTTTTCAAAGGAATTGTCACAGCCGCAGTGTTGACCGTCCTGGTTGCAGCAGCGCGCGCACAATCCGTCCCAGCCTTTCCCCAAGCAGTGCTAGCGGCAAATCCAATGGGTTATTGGCGGCTGAATGAAGCCGGCAAGACGTCGGGCGGGAATTTGGTCGCGGTGGACGCCCAGCAGGAACATGATGGCACCTATGGCAGCGCCTCGACCGATGGCGTTCCTGGACCGCTGCCCGCGAACGGCTTTTCCGGATTTGATGCCGCCAACACCGCTGTGGAGTTTACCAACGGTCTGCCCCGCTCCTACGTCACCCTGCCCGCCTTAAACTTGAACACCAATGCCGTGACAATAACCGCCTGGGTTTACCCAAAAGGAACTCCGGCGGCCTATTCCGGCATTGTCTTCTGCCGCAACGCCAACGACGCCTCCGGCTTCTGCTTCACGGACAACGGCCAGATCGGGTACACGTGGAACCAAAATAATTCTGATACCTGGGCCTGGATGTCAGGGCTAGTCCCGCCCTCTGGCAAATGGTCCTTCATCGCCCTGGTGGTGTCGCCCGGCAGCGCGGTGGCTTATTTGTGCAATGCCAACGGCCAATTCTCCGCGACGAATGCGATTGCCCACACGGCCGAAGCGTTCACCTCGGACACTCTCATTGGCGGGGACAACGACGATGGCGGCAGCGGCGGGCGGACATTTAATGGCGTCATGGACGAGGTGGCCATTTTCAACTCCTCACTCACGCAATCCCAGATTCTGGGCCTGTATTTTAACGCCGTTGGAGGCACCCCTCGTGTCGGCCCCACCAAAGCATCCCCCTCCAGCACGGTCTTTGCGGACACGACGGTAACACTTTCCGCCACTGTCCTGGGCCCCGGACCTTTTTCCTACCAATGGCAGGCCAATGGCGCAGACCTGCCCGGCGCGACCAATGCGACATTAGTCCTGACGAGCGCCACGGAGTCCGATGACGGCATCTATGACGTTGTAGTCAATAATCTTTCAGGCGCTGGCCAGAGCGCCCCGCTCGTGCTCACGGTCACTCCACCGGCAGCGCCTGTTTTCACGCAAGAACCAACCCCCGCCGCGGTCACCGCTTATGTGGGAGGTCTGGTGCAGTTTTCGGCGGCGGTCAGTGGTTCTCCACCGATTCAGTTGCAATGGCAGCACAACGGAATCAACATCCCCAACGCCACCTCCAGCGGCCTGGCCCTGGCTTCCATTCAGCCCAACGAAGCTGGAAGCTACACCTTGACCGCTGCCAGCGCTCTTGGGACCACCAACAGTTCGCCTGCCGTTTTGACAGTCCTGCCCCCACCCAATGCGGCGGCCCTCAATGTTCTGACCTATCACAACGACAACACGCGCCAGGGAGCTAATACCAATGAAGTGCTCCTCACCTTGGCTAACGTCAATGTGACTAACTTCGGCCGTTTGATGACTTATCCAGTGGACGGCTACATTTACACCCAACCGTTGTATGTCGCCAACCTGGTCACCCCAGGGCAAGGCACCCATAACGCCGTCTTTGTCGCGACTGAGCATAACAGTGTTTACGCCTTCGATGCCGACAACAACACTGGGACCAATGCAGGATTGCTCTGGCAGACCAATCTTGGAACTTCCGCCTTGAGCAGCAACCATGAGTTTGGCGGCCGTTACCATGGGGGAGATTACACCGACATCGTCCCCGAAGTAGGCATCACGGGAACCCCAGTCATCGATTTGGCTTCGGGAACGCTCTTTGTCGATGTTCGCACGCGCCTGGTTGGAGCTACCACAAAATATTATCATTCCATTCACGCCCTCAATCTCACCAACGGCGCCGAACAACCTTATAGCCCGGTGATTGTCACTAACTCCGTTCCCGGCAAGGGCGTGGATAACATCGGCGGCGTGGTCCGTTTCAACCCATTGCAGGAAAATCAGCGTCCCGGCCTGACTCTCGCCGGAGGAATGCTCTACGTCGCCTACGGCAGTTTCGCGGATACGGACCCCTATCACGGCTGGGTCATTGGTTTTAATGCCACGAACCTTCAAACATCGGCCAGCTATGTTTTCAATACGACGCCCAATGCCACCGTCGCGGCTTTTGGCGCCAATGCCGGGGAAGGCGCGCTTTGGATGGGCGGGAATGGGCTGTGTGTCGATGACAATACTAACCTTTACTTTGAAACGGCCAACGGCAGTTTTAGCGCCAATACGGGCGGCGGGGACTATTCCGACAGTTTTGTCCGCCTTTCAACCACCAATGGTTTAAAGGTCGCGGATTACTTCACTCCTTACAATCAACTATCCCTTGCCGAGGCTGACGAGGACCTGGGTTCTGGCGGGCCCATCCTGCTGCCGGATGCGACCGGCAGCGCGGCCCACCCGCATCTCATCGTCGGGGCCGGAAAAGAAGGAACTCTCCACTTGGTGGACCGGGACAACATGGGTCATTACAATTCAGCCAACGACAGCCAAATCGTGCAGGAAGTCCCAGGCGCTATCGGCAGCGCCTTCAGTACACCGGCCTACTTTAATCATCAGATTTATTATCAAGGTGTGGGTGACGTGACCAAGGGATTCCTGATCAGCAATGGTGTCATCAAAGCCACTCCCCTCTCCCAGGCCGCCACCAGTTTCAGCGCTCTAGGCGGCACGCCATCCATCTCTGCGAATGGCGCCAGCAACGGCATCGTTTGGACCATTCAATCCGACGCCTTTGCCAGCAGCGGCCCCGCCGTCTTGCACGCTTACAACGCGACCAACCTCGCCCAGGAACTTTACAACAGCAGCCAAAACGCCGCGCGTGATAATCCCGGCGGAGCCATTCAAATGACGACGCCAACGGTCGTGAATGGAAAGGTTTTTGTCGGCGCGCAATATGCCCTTTCCATTTTTGGGAACAGCCTTTTCCTGGCCACGCCGGCGATCTCCCCAAACGGAGGTTTGTTCACCAATTCCGTCACCGTAACCCTCTCCGACGCCACCCCTAACTCTGCCTTTTATTATACTTTGGACGGAACCACGCCCACCACCAACTCAACCGCCTACACCGGCCCCTTCGTCTTGACAACGAGCGCAACCGTGCAAGCCATCGCCGCGCAATCTGGCGCCGCAAACAGCGGCGTCGCCACCGCCGGATTTATCGACAGCGCCGCCATCGGCAACGGCGTTGGTTTGCTCGGCGATTACTGGGCAATCACCAGCGGCACAGCGTTCACCAACAGCGTCTTCGATTTGCCGCCAACGCTGATGCGGACGGATGCCGTGGTCAATTTCAACTGGAGCAGCGCCGGTCCCAGCACATTCATTGGCCGAACCAACTTCGCCGTTCGTTGGACAGGGTGCTTGCAGCCAGCGTATAGCGAGACCTATACGTTCACTACCATCTCCCAAGACGGTGCCAGATTGTGGGTCAACGGTCAGTTGGTGATTTCCGCTTGGACGACTAATGCCTCAGCGCAAACCAATGGCGGGGCCATCACCCTCCGCGCCCAGCAACTTTATAATATACAATTGGACTACTTCCAAAACACCGGCCCTGGCGCAGCGGAGCTGCTGTGGAGCAGTCCTTCCACTCCGCAAGCCGTCATCCCGCGGACCCAGCTTTATCCCTACACCAATCCGCCTCCCGCCGTGGTGCTGTCCGCTCCCAACAACGGGTCTATCTTCACCGCGCCGGCCAGCGTTTCCTTGACTGCCGACGCGGACGCCCTCTACAACACTCTCAGCGCCGTCGGTTTTTACACCAACGGCGGCTTCGCCGGCTCTGTCACTAACCGACCTTATGCCATTACCATCACCGGCCTTTCCGCCGGCGACTATATGTTGGCCGCCACCGCGGTGGACGGGAGCGGCTTGAGCAGCACCTCGATGCCGGTGAGCATTACAATTTCGGCGGGCGGCGGGCTTCCCTATGGGCTGAACACCAATGCGACACTCGCGCCGTTCTTGAACCAAAACATGCCGGGTTCCTTTGCCGGTGCCATGCCCGCGTTGCTTTCGCAAACAGGCGCGTTTGCCAATACTTCCAATCGTGATCCGGCAGCGGGCTTGATTTCCTACGCGCCCAATACTCCGCTGTGGTCGGACGGCGCGGTCAAGAGTCGCTACCTGGGTTTGCCCAACAGCGGGGGGCTTCTCGTTCCGACCGGGCAAATTGGCTTTGCTCCGGCCGGGCCATGGAGCTTTCCCTCAGGCACGGTCTTTGTCAAGAACTTTGACTTGGTAGTCAATCAAACCAACGCCGAAGTTCCTTTGCGGCGTTTGGAAACGCGATTGTTGGTTCGCGACACCAACGGCGCGGTCTATGGCGTCACTTACAAATGGCGGCCCGACAACAGCGACGCCGATTTGCTCGCCACCAGCCTGACCGAAACGATTCTGGTTACCAACGCCAGCGGGGTCGTCAGCCAGCAATGGTATTATCCAAGCCCGGCGGACTGTTTGACGTGCCATACGCCGGTCGCGGGTTATGTTTTGGGAGTCAACACCCGTCAACTGAACGGCTCGAACACTTATACTGCTGCCGGCGTCACCGATAACCAGTTGCGGACCCTCAACCATCTCGGTCTTTTTTATCCGGCATTCGATGAGGCCGGCATTGCCAATTTTGAACAACTCTCCAGCGTCACGAATCTGAACGCCACGCTGGTCCAACGCGCTCGTTCTTACCTGGATGCCAATTGCTCCCAGTGCCATCAACCCGGCGGCACGGGCATCACCTTCGATGCTCGCTACGACACTCCCTTGACCAACCAGAATATCATCAATGCCGCGGCCGCCTTTTCGCTCGGTTACGATAACGCCAAGATCGTCGCACCCTCGGATGTGTGGCGCTCGGTGCTCTATGATCGGATGAATTCGCTGCCAGCGGCCATTAAAATGCCGCCACTGGCGCGCAACCTCATTGACACAAACGCCGTCACGGTCATGGCCGGCTGGATCAATGGCCTGGGCGGCACCCCTGCCCTGCCTCCCCCCACCCTCTCCCCAGCTCCCGGCATTTTCACGAACCAAGTCACTCTGGCGTTGCTGCCCCCCGACCCGAATGCGTCCCTTTACTACACACTGGACGGCTCGCTTCCGACGACCAACTCCATCCTCTACAGCGGGCCGTTCCCCCTGGCCTCCAGTGCCGTCGTGACGGCCAACGCCTTCGAGGCCAACTATGTGAACAGCGTTGCGGTTTCGGGGTTGTTTACGATTGTGCCGCCGCTTTACAATTTATTCGCCCCCGGCATCCTCGCCGATGGTTCTTTCCAGGCGCAGTACTGGGGGCCAGCCGGCCAAACATATATTTTGCAGACCAGCACTGATCTGGTAAACTGGCTGCCCGTGATAACCAATGTTCCTGCGACAGCCCCTTTTGTTTTAGTTGATCCTGGAGCGGCTGCTGCGCCTTACCGGTATTATCGCGTCATAACTCCGTGATCATTCGCCTGATTATCGCCTTGGCCTTGACGACAGCGGGCGCGGCGGCTCAACCGGATGCGGGCGCATCAACCAACCGGACTCAAACCAACGAAAGCCAGCCGCTTACGCCACCCCAGCAGGCCCGCGCCTTCGAGCAGGCCACCGAAAGAATCCGCGCGGACTGCATCCAGGGTCGCCGGATTATCTGCGGCAAAATTGTCAAGATCACTGCCGATGGATTGGTGGTGGAGAGCGGATACACCAATCTTATGCGCACGCCATTGAACAAAAAATGGTTGCTTCCGGGAACGGTCCAGGCGACGCGCCAGGGTGACTTGGTCGAAGGAAGCGATCCCGGGGCCGTCTGCGTCGGGTTGGTTTTTCTGACCGCGCTGCCCAAATCGCGCTTGGCGAAACCCAAACTCTATGATTATGTCGTTATCCAAGGCTATCCGGCAGGTCCATACAGCTACACTTCCGTTGGAACGATCCGGCGGACGGTCCGCCGCTTCGCCGCCAGCCTGGCTGCCGCGATTAAAATAAATCGCGCGGCCGCTGGAATTGAACCACCCAAGATCGCATCGGAGAACAAATAAAAATGAGATTCGTAACGAGTCAGGTAGGGACGCCTCGCCGAGGCGTCCGCGGGTGGTTAACCATGCAGCTTTGGACGCCTCGGCGAGGCGTCCCTGCCTTACTGGCTCTGGCAGCCAGCGCGGCCCTGTTATCCGTCCCTCAACTCCTCGCGCAAGAACCTCCTTATCTTGACCACAATCGCCCGGTGGAAGAACGCGTCAACGACCTGATTGGCCGCATGACGCTCAAAGAAAAAATCGGCCAACTGAATCTGCCTTGCGTTTATGTCGGCGAACTGGGGCAGACCGTCCCGGCGAAGACAGAGGCCTGCCGAAAGTTTGCGGCCGGGACTTATACCGCGGAAATCGGCCCGGCTTGCGGGTTTTTTACGCTCGCCAACGAGATTTTGCTCCAGGGCCCGCGCCAGCAGGCTGAGTACTTCAACGAGTTGCAGAAAATCGCGCTGACCCAAACCCGCTTGAAAATACCGCTTCTGGAGGACGAGGAAGGCACGCATGGCGCCATGTGTTCCGGCGCGACGGTTTTTCCGGAAGGATTGGCCGTGGGCAGTTCCTTCGACCTGGACCTTGTCAAGGCGATTTACGCGGCGTCCGCGGCGGAGGCCCGCGCCGTCGGAATTCATATGCTTTCCACGCTGGTGATGGAAGTGAACCGCGATCCGCGCATGGGGCGAAATGAAGAAGCTTACACGGAAGACCCGTACCTTTACATGCGCCTGGGCGAGACGATTGTGCAAGGCACGCAAGGGACGGATATTTCCGCGCCGGACAAGGTCATCGCCGTCCTGACAGATTTCCCCACGCAAAGCGAACCGGCGAGCGGCTTGGAACGCGGCGCCATCGAACTCTCAGACCGCTCCCTGCGCGAAAACTTCATGCCGCCCTGGATTGGGGCGATTACCAAAGCGGGAGGTTTGGGTGTCATGGCGGGTTACCCCGAAATCGAGGATGTTCCGGCGCACGCTTCTGTCAAGTGGATGAATGATGTTTTGCGCCAGGAAATTGGTTTCCGCGGAATCGTGACGAGTGAAGGCGGCGGCTTTGGCACCTTGCTCTATGAGCACATTGTCCCCACGCAAAAGGAAGCAGGGTTGCTCAGCCTGCGGGCGGGAGTGGATTTGAACATCACCTACGAACCAGCCTACATGGGATCGCTCGTCCAAAGCGTGGAAGAAGGACTTGTGCCCATGTCCCTGGTCGATCGCGCGCTGCGCCGCATCCTCGAGCAGAAGTTCCGCCTCGGCCTCTTCCAAAATCCGTATGTCGATGTGGAGCATGCTGTGCGGGTCATGCATTCCGCCGCGAACCAGGAACTGGCGTTGCGCGCGGGCCGCGAAGGCATCGTGCTGCTCAAAAATGAAAATAATCTGCTGCCACTCAAAAAAGACCTGAAGTCCATCGCGGTCATCGGTCCGAACGCCGATGATGTCATGAACCAATTGGGCGATTATTCGCCCAGGAAAGTTTTGCAGCCTGTCACAACGGTGGTTGAAGGAATCAGACATGCAGTCTCGCCTCAAACCAAAGTCACTCACGCGCACGGCTGCGAAATTACCGGAACGGATAAGAGCGGATTTGCTGAAGCTGTCGCAGCGGCCAAGGCGGCGGAGATCGCTGTTATTGTCGTAGGAGAGAGCCAGCATGACACGCATACCGACGGGGAAAGCCATGATGTGGCCAGCCTGGACCTCTCCGGCGTCCAGGAGGACCTCATTCAAGCGGTCTTCGCGACGGGCACGCCCACTGTCGTGGTGCTGATCAATGGCCGGCCACTCTCCACCCGTTGGACTTCGGCCAATGTCCCAGCCCTCATCGAGGCGTGGGAGCCAGGCGAGCGCGGTGGTGAAGCGGTGGCGGATGTCCTCTTTGGCAATTACAATCCCAGTGGCCGCTTGGCGATTTCCGTTCCCCGGCATTCCGGCCAATTGCCCATCTATTACAATTTCAAGCCAGCCAAGGCGGCGCGGATGGACCAAGGCTACGTGGATATGCCGGCGACGCCGCTTTACCCCTTTGGTTATGGCCTCGGCTATTCGCAATTTGAATACAGCAATCTGCGTATCGAACCCGCGGAAATACACACCGGCGGCCAGGCACGGGTTACTTTGGACGTAAAAAACACCGGCAACCGGACAGGCACCGAAACAGTCCAACTCTACCTGCACGAGAAATACACGCCGGTCGCGGTCCCAGTCAAACAACTCCGCGGATTTGAGAGAGTGCCGCTCGAACCGGGTGCGACAAAATCCGTTACTTTGACACTGACTCCCGAAGACCTTCAACTGCTCGACATTGATATGCGCTGGAAGGTCGTGCCGGGCGATTTTGAAATCATGGCCGGCAAATCCTCAGCGGAAATCACGCTCCAGGGCATCTTGAAAGTCACGCCGTAAAGGCAGCCTGAGCAAGCACGCTTGGATCGCTGTTATTGCCAATCCAGTTCAAACAGCGTCTGTGACGGATCATCTGCCACAATTGTTCCGGCCCAACTCCCTTAGGATTTCTGCTCGGGTCGTTTCAGAACGAAGGCCAAGATTCTTGAGAACACGTCCCGCCAGACCATCACCTTCAAGGAGCAAGCCCAGGAAGATGTGTTCGGGCCCGACGCAAGCCTCGTGGAAGCCTTTAGCTTCCCGGGCGGCAAGCCGGAGAGACTTCCTGGCACGAGGAGTATAGGGAAGCTGGTCCGGCATTTCCTGGGCCGGATAATGGCTCACCCAATTCTCAATTTGCTTTCTCAAACCTGGGCGATCCACTCCCATTCTTCTCAGGACATTCGGAACGACCCCGCTTTCCAAGGCGAGCAAGCCAAGCAAGCATGTTCTGTGCCAATAAAATTGTGATGAAGGCGTGGGGCCTCCGTCCGGGCCAGTTCCAAAGTCTGTCGGGCGCTTGGGCTAAACGTGCTCAAGGACGGCTCAACGGAACCAACAAACATCTCCTTCAGTTTCCTGAGCAGCGCCCATTTCTTCCCGTTGAGCTTTGCGAACTCGCCCGAGAGCAAGCTGGCCTGCCCAACTCGTCGCACGGCGGATTCAAACGCTTGCTCCGCGCTTTCTCCTGACTGGACCTGCCGCGCCACGTCTTCGCGGAGATGACTTTCCAGCTCGTCCACGACGTTGGGGTTTTTGACGCCCGCGGCCAGCATCCCCCAGCGCCATTCTGAGATTGCTTGTTCGAGATTAAACATGTTGTCCTTTCCATAGACCCCCAAGAACGGCAGAAATCACAGTCCACTGCTCGCGCTTGTCCTTGAGGACCTGGTGTCCGTCCTTTTTGATGGAGTAGTATTTGCGCTTGCGCCCGTTGTCGATCACCACCCAGCGCGACTTGATCCAGCCGTTGTCCTCCATCCGATGCAACACCGGGTACAGCATCCCGTCCGTCCATTTAATCTTTTCACCGGAGAGGCGCTTGACCTCTTGAATCAGCTCATATCCGTAGCTTTCGCCCCTGGAGAGCAGGGAGAGAAGCAGGGGCTCCGTCGAAGCGGCAACAAGTTCTCTTGCAATCATGCTCCCAGACTACATTGTGTCATTATGTATGTCAAGAGCGAAAAAACAGGAAAGCGAACCAAGCCATTACGGCGCCTTGGGAGGCACGGCTTCACTACCGTCATCCACGGCGACGAACGCGAGAGGCTTGCGAAAACCGCGGGTCCTCCATGCTCCGTAGGCAAACCCTGTGGAGAGCCAAATCAGGCCGGCGATCTTGGCCGTTTTTCCAAGGCTGAACCACATATAAAGGCAGATTAAGAAGCCGAGAAGCGGGAGGAAAGCATAGAGGGTCTTGCGTTCGCCGCGCACAAAGTAGCGAATAAAAGCGGCCATGTTGACCCCCATGAACCCAATGAAGGCGCCGAAATTCAGCATCTCCGCGCCCAATTCATAACTGATCAGAAACGCGCCGATCCCGACGATCGCCCCTATCAAAAGTATGTTGTTGCGGGGAATATGCGTCTTCGGAGAGACGGCGGCGAAAAAACGCTTGGGGATCGCGTCATCCTGCCCCATCCCGTAGAGCAACCGTCCCGCCGCCAAGTGGGAGCCTGCCCCGGAGCCAATGCTCGCCACGAGCAAGGAAAAATTCACGATAACAAACAGGGCTTTCCCGCCCGCCCTGCCAGCCACTTCGACAAAGGCCGTATCCGCGTCATGGAATCCGCTATTGCTCGGCCAGACCAGTTGCGCCGCATAAACCTCCGCCGCCGCAAGCACGCCGGTGATCAAACACGTCAGCACCGTCGCCAGCAAGATATTCCGTCTTGGGTTCTGCGCTTCCTCCGAAAGGGTCGAAATGGCATCGAACCCGATATAAGTTAATACGGCAATGGAAGTGCCGGTGGAGACCGCTTTAAGGGAAAAGGTCTTTGGATCATAAAAAGGCCGCCACCAGGCGTCCGCGGACAGAGGCGGCGAAATCCACAGCCACCTCACGACCGCGCCAAAAAAAAGAACCAACACCACGCCCAAACCCGCCGCCATCCAGGCATTGGTTCGCGCGCTGGACTTAATGCCTCTGAGATTCAACACCGTGAAAAGGACGGTGAAAAAAACCGCCCACACCGGGTAGGGAATCTCCGGCAGAAAATTCATGGCCGCTTTGCTGCACCAGATGACGCAGATCAGCGGGTTCAGGATGTAATCGAACACCATGGCCCAACCCGTCAGATACCCCAATCCCGGATGCAACTCCCGCCCGACATAGGCATACGCCGAACCCGCGTGCGGATAAATTGCCGCCATCCTCCCGTAACTGATCGCTGTCAACAGCATCGCCACCATGGCCACGAGGACAGTGGTGACGACGTGCCCCTTTGCCTCCTGGGCAACGACTCCGTAGAGAGGCATCGGCGCGGTGGGTTGGACGAGGATGATGCCGTACAGAACAAGTTGCTGAAGGGTCAAGGCCCGCACCAATCCGGAACCGCCGGCTTGGCCCGCGCCTGCGTCTTTATTTTGCGCCGCGCTCAAACCAGCATCCGGCCCGGCCCGGCATCGTGGGATGGAAGTTTCTTCGCGCCGTCCTCCACTTCAATCCATTTTCTTTCAACGGCTGACCTTTCGATGGCGTCCAGCACCCGTTGCGCGCGAACTCCGTCTTCGAAGTTCGGACGAAACGCCGCGCCGTTGACGATCGCCTTGACGAATTCAGCCACTTCAATAACGAAAGTGTCGGCATAGCCAATGCCATGACCCTGCGGCCAGGGTCCGCCGCCGTACGGATGGTCATCGTGCGTCGCGTTGATCTTGCTAAAACCCCGCTCCGTTCCTGGCCGCGACCCATCGTAAAAATAGAGATAATTCTGCTCTTCGAAATCCCAATAGACCGAACCGAGTTCGCCATTGACCTCAATGCAGTTGTGGTTCTTTCGCCCCGTCGCCATGCGCGTGGCCTCAAAACAGCCGGCGACTCCTTCGGCAAAACGACAAAGAAACTGCGCCGAATCATCCACCGTGACCTGCGCCCGCGCCCCAGAGCCGCCCGCCGGCCGATCGGGAATCAGTGTCTGAAGGTTGCCGATGACTGCCTGGAAACGCAGTCCGGTGATGAAGTGTGTCAAGTCGATGGAATGGGCGCAGATGTCCCCCAGCGAACCGCTTCCCGCGATCTCCTTTTGAAAGCGCCAGACCATGGGAAAATCGGCGCTGGCCGGCCAATCTTGCGCGTAACGGGCATGGACGTGAAAAATGCGGCCGACGCGGCCTTCCCGCACAAATCGAGCGGCCAGGGCGGTGCCGGGTGTAAACCGGTAGGAGTAGCCGCAGCAATGCCGGACGCCGGCGCGCTCAACCGCTTCCAGCATCCGCTCCGCCTCAGACAGGCTGTTGGCAAGAGGTTTTTCGCAGAGAATGTCTTTGCCATGCCGGGCCGCCTCCAACGCGATTGCCGGGTGCAAATCGCCGGGCGCCGCGATGCTGACCAGGTCCACGTCCTCCCGTGCCACCACTTTCCGCCAATCCGTCTCGGTTTCCTCCCAGCCGAACCTGCCGGCAAAAGCGGCCACATTCTTGGCTGATTTGCCGCAAACCACCTTCATGGCGAGTTTGACCGGCAAATTAAACCACATGGCCGCGTTGCGAAAGGCGTTGGAATGGGCTACGCCCATGAACCCGTAACCAATCATCGCTACCCGGATTTCGTTTGGGTTCCGCTTCATTTCGGTTAAGACCCTTCGGAAGTTTTTATATTTGACTATTTCTTTGCCGGACCCTGGCAGGCCGCGCGGACCTTTTGCGCCGCCTCCGCGATTTCCGCGTCGGCCGAGTTGATATTGATGCCAAAAGCCGCCCCCAAGCCGCCATCCACCACGCCCACGCTCAGATTGATCGCGCGGCGGAGGATGTCATCGGTGCGAGGATAAGCGCCGTGCCCATGCGGCTGGCCGTGCTCCCGCAAATATCGGTCCACATGCTCCATATTGGCATAGACGTGCCAGCCGCTCTTATCGACCGTCTTTGTGCCCAGAGCCTCGGCGACGCTGGCGGCGTGGCTCGGATCGTCAAACAGAAGGGTGAGGAGCGTGGCGCACTCGCCTTTAGGATCGTTGAGCTTGCGATAATGAACTCCTGCGATTTGGCCGATGAGTTCCTTAAACTTGCTCTTCTTGTCCCGGAGAGCGGACAGGATTCGGTCGATTTTCCGCAATTGTGCCAGCGCCAGCGCGCCGGTCACTTCATTCATGCGGAAGTTCAACCCCAGAACGCACCGGCTTCCCACTTCCACCCCGGCTCTTAAGGGCGAATGTCCCTGGTCATGAAAACCAAAGGCCAGTCGATAATGCGCTTCGGTGCGAGCCGTCACAATCCCGCCATCGCCTGCCGTAATCGTTTTGAACACATTGAGTGAAAAGCCTCCCATGTCGCCAATGCTGCCCACCTTCTTTCCATGATAAGAAGCACCGGCTGCCTGGCAGGCATCTTCGATGACGAAGAGCTTGTGTTTGGCGGCCATGGCCATGATGCGGTCCATGTCGCACGGATTGCCCAGCATGTGGACGGCCATAATGGCTTTGGTCCTGGGCGTGATTCGTCGCTCGATATCCGCCGGATCCAGATTCAAACTTTCGTCAACCTCGCAAAGCACCGGGACCAATCCGAGAAACGCCGCCGCGCTGTAGGTCGCCACAAAGGTGTAAGCCGGGACAATGACCTCGTCGCCGGGTTTCAACCCGCCGGCGAACAAGCAGCACAGCAGCGCGCTCGTGCCCGAACTTGTCCCCAGCGCGTAAGGGACTCCCACGTAGCCGGCAAATTCCTTTTCGAGATTGTAAACTTGGCGGGTATATTTCGAGTCCTCCAATTGACCATAGCGGCTGAGATGCCCGCTATTGAGCACCTCCAGCACCTGCTTCTTCTCTTCGTCATCTATCCAATATGAACCTGGTCCTGGCATAATTGTTTTCGGGGTTAAATGATCTTTTCATATCACACGATTGTTAAGCGACGAGATTCAGCCTTCTTATTGCACGGGTCAAGCCCAGAACTCTCTCCCAAATCCTCGCCTATGCCGACGAATTTCACGGTCCGGGGAGCGCGACCGTCTCGGTACCGTCTCGGTCGCTGTGGTCGGCGTCTCGCCGACCACATGTTTCCAGTCCTATACAATTCCTATCGAAGCATTCAGGTGCAGAGCGAACATTAGGCGAGGATTTGGGTCTCTCTTCTCTGGAAAGAGCCCTTACTGAGAAGTGCCCTCCGCGTTTCATCGTCCCCGATCGTCCCCGGCGTCACCGGCGATTTTCCTTGCTTTTGGCAACGCGAGGGTTACAATCAAGTCGTGAACTCCCCCTCTGATTCTCTGATGAACCACAAACTTGCCATCCTTGGCGCGGGAATACTCTTGATGGTCGCCTCCTCGGCCAACGGCCAACCGCTTCCGAATAACTTCTGGCCCAACTCCACCTTTTCGAGCGGGACCGATCTCGGCCAGCCGACGGGCACTCCCACCGGCTGGGTGCGCAACGGCAGTCTCGTGGGCAATTTGAACACCATCGACGAGATCACCAACGTTGATTTGCCAGATTCCACAAACGCAATCATGGTCATCAATGAGAACCAGGCCGACTACTATGGCGAATGGGATTGCACCGTCCCTCTGGCAGGGATGGCCAACCCGGGCGACACCATCGAGATGCGGTATGATCTGATGTATAGCGTCCAAGACAACCAGATGCGGGTCGCGCTGGGGTTTCTGGACGCGAACAGCAACTACATTAGCGCGAGCCAATTCGTGGTTGGACCAGGAGACAGTCCAGGCTGGAACGGCGGCGTTGACTCCACGTTCACCGAAACAAATCAAACCGCGCTCGTGCCGATCGGCACCATCTACGTCAACGTCGGAATCGTCTCCGGAGGCCCGCCCGGCACCGAGGGCGTGTTGGTGGTGGACGACTTGTACGTCGCGCGCGCGCCGACGCCGGAATTGCTGCCGGGCAACTTTTGGCCGAACCCAAGCTTTGAGTCGGGGACAAATTTGGATCAAACCAACGGTATCCCGACCGGCTGGAATACCTATAACAGTGGCGCCGCCTACATAACTCAAGTCACGACCAATAATTACGTCAGCGCCACCCACGCCCTGACGGTAGTGGACAACGATCCTCTCCATTACGGTTCATGGTACTCAGACCTCCTCTCGCTCAGTGGCCATGCCAAGCCGGGGGACCCCTTGAACGTCCAGTGGTTTCAGCTTTACAGCATCACCAATGATAATATGCGCGTGACGTTCTCATTCTATAACGCCGGAGGAAATGACGTCAGCGACATTTCATTCCAGGTCACTGGTAACAGCCCTGGATGGACGGGCGCTGTCGCGGGTTCAAGCTTCACCAAGGCCAACCAACTCATCACGGTTCCGCCTGAGGCGACGCAGCTCCTCGTGCAACTGGTTTCCGGCGGTGGGGGCGACACTAAAGGCATTATGATAATCGACGATTTGTCCATCGCTCCGCCGCAGGCTCCAGCCATCCTGCCAGGCAACTTCTGGCCTAATCCTACCTTCTCAGCCGGGTCCAATCTGGGCCACCCCACCGGCACGCCCACCGGATGGACGCGCCATGGCAGCGATTCCGCCATGGATCAGGTCATTACCGTAAACAACATTCCCACTTATGCCCTGGCCGTCATTGACAACGCGACAACCCAGTACGGCGAGTGGGATGGCGACCTGGCTCTCTCCTCTTCCAACGCGGCCCCTGGCAACCTGGTTAATATCCAGTACTCCGCGCTCTACAGCGTGACCAACGGCCCCATGTGGCTCTCGGTTCTGTTCTTCGACGCCACCAGCAACATCCTGACTTCAACCAACTTTAACATGACAGGGAATAGCAGCGGTTGGAACGGTGCTATTGGCAGCTCGAGCTTTACGGTGGAATCAAATCAAGTGGTGGTGCCGGCCGGCTCCGTGCGGATGCGCTTCGCATTGGCTTCGGGACCTGAGCTTGCCACCGGCGTGCTGCTGATTGAAGCCCTGTCCGCCGCGGTCCAAGTCGTGCAGCCCATTCCCCCCACTGTGCTGGCCGGCAACTTCTTTCCTAACCCAACATTTGAGGAGGGTGCGGCCTTGGATAACCCGACGCTCGCGAATCCAGCGGGCGGCTGGCTGCGCGGCGGCAGCAGCAGCGTGATCGACCAGGTTTCGACGAACAATTGGACCAGCCCCGCCCACGCCCTTGCCTTGGTGGACAATGATCCCCTCAATTACGGGGAATGGTATATGTTTCTCAATCTTGCTGGTCTGGCGACAAACGGCGACGCCGTGGACATTCAATGGTTTCAACTTTATGACATCACCAACGGAAGCATGCGCTTAAGCTTTGCCTTCCTCGACACGAACAGTGACACGCTCTTTAGCATTGATAACAACACTTCGCCCAACGGCACAAACGCCGGCTGGCAAGGCAGCGTCGGTCCGCCGTCAACCTTCGACCAGGAATTCATCCGCCTCGCGCTCCCCGCGGGCACAGCCCAGCTTCGGGTAAATTTCGCCTCCGGTGGCTCTTCGTCCGTGACAGGCATCATGCTGATCGACGACCTCTCCGTCAGACTGAGCGTGCCAAACTTCACCGCCGTCACGCCTCAGCCCGGCGGAGGCATTAATTTGACTTGGAACAGCATGGAGAGCAAGTCCTACAGCGTGCTGTTCACCAGCACGCTCTCGGCGAAGGCCTCCCAATGGACGCCTTTGGCCACTGGCATCGCTGGAGGATTTCCGACCACATCCTATCTGGATATGGTCAATCACGGTCCCGGCAACGGGTTCTATATCATCCAGCAACAGTAAGAAGAAGTCGAAGGCATCGAGTGTCCAGCCGAGAAAGCTGGAGATCAGCGCGCTGAGATAGTCGCTGGGGGCTGCCTCCGTCGCGCCGGGGCCAGGGCTCTTCATCGTTCCCATCTCATGCCAGCACTAAGCCGGAACGATGCCGTTGGATTGGGGAGCGCGGCCGTCTCGGCCGCCGTTTTCGGCGTCTCGCCGAAAACCACTCCGAAGCGCGATGATTCACCAATCGGCGAGGCCAGATTTTTCTTCCGACTGGCCATCGGGACGCCGGCCAGAGCGACCGGGACGGTCGCGCTCCCCAGTCCAACCGCATCGTTCCGGCTAAGGGGCTAAGGCACCTCGCCTCCGTTGTCGTGAATTTGGAACGGGCGCGAACTATGATTGGTCACCCGCAGCTTGCCCTTGATCAAATTGTCCGCAATGACCGCGCGCTGCACTTCCGGTCCCAAATCAACTTGTGCTTTGTCCGCCTGGAATTCACAGCCGCGCACCAGCACGCTGCCGCCCTCCACTTGCAGAGCGGAACGGCCTTCGTTATGGCTGTCCCAGGCGCAAAAGGTGCAATCCGAAAAACCCACCGTCCCTTTGCCTTTGATTTTTGCGATCTGGTTGCACGGCCCCCAAAAAGCGCAATTGGAAAAACGCACACTCCCTTTGTTGGTCTCACCCACCACCACCATTGTGGGATCAGGCCCGTGAAACGAGACGAATTCGCCATTGCAGATGAGCAGGGCATATCGCTCCGAGTCCTCGACTTCCACCGCCGTAAAGCAATCGTCCGCGCCGATGCCCAGAAAGTTCCCATTGCAAACCCCGCCCGACGTTCGCACGAACTTGTAGCCGACCTTATAACCGAAACAGAATGTGTTCAGAACGTACTGCCAGTCGGTGCGTCCGAAGATGAACGCCTCCCCGTTTTTCTGCTGCCATTGGAACAAGGCCGGCTTGGTGCTCCACCACGGGTTAAAATGCACGTTCTCGATTCGGCCGATGTCAAAAATCACATCCACAAATATGCCCCGGCGCAACGGTTGGCCGGAGACGTTGCGAATCAAGTGGCGCTCGTTCTTCGAGGCGTCGATGCCGTTATACGGATTGAGCAATTCCACATCCAGCACCGCGCAATTCCGCCCCCGCATCGCCACGCTCCACGGATACGGTTTCGGCTCCTCATCCACCTTTTGCAAAGGGTAATAAAGAACAACGCCGCTCAAGGAACTGTTGTCTGTCAAGGTAATAAATGGAGCGCCCTCCTCTGTGCCCTCGT
This sequence comes from Limisphaerales bacterium, assembly GCA_052139695.1. Classification (GTDB taxonomy): domain Bacteria; phylum Verrucomicrobiota; class Verrucomicrobiia; order Limisphaerales; family Palsa-1400; genus PLGF01. The sequence continues at coordinate 2,301 of JBKQWF010000316.1, read as the reverse complement.
TCTCCGTCACGAGAAAGGTAGTGCCATCGTCGGTCGGTTTCGCCAGGCCCGGGTTGCGCAGGCCAACGTGCGACGGCACCGACCTCCATATTCCGCCAAGCGTCACGGCCTTGGGCACTACCAGGTGGCCGGCAAAAAAATAATTGCCGCGATCCGCCATCACTGTCCCCCCGCCCGCCGCGCCCGCCGCATCCAAGGCTTTTTGAAAAGGGGCCGTATCATCCGTTTTGCCATCGCCCTTGGCCCCAAAATCCCGCACCGGGTAAATCCCCGACGCCTGCGCGAAACCCTGCGCCGCGCCCAAAGAAAAAGCCGCCAGCGAAACGAAAAGCCGCAATTTGTTCATGCCCTGATTTTCATTGCCGCGTCCCCTTTGCACAATGGAAAAACGGCAAAAAAACGACCATTCGCCCCTTTCGGTCCAAATCCTTGCTCTTTGGACTTAGGCGTTTCGGTGGCCACAGGCAAGGCGGTCCAGGTCACGGCACATCCACTGTAGCCATCTTCGTCTGACCGCAAACTGTGGCTGCGACAGTCCATGTCCCGGAGGCTGGGTTGGGACCTGAGTTTTGACGCCCTCTCGTACCCGGTCGAATCGAAAACGCAGCTCCCAATGGCGGCGTGACGGTGACGACGGCAGTCCCGCAGTTTGAAGTGTCGCCGCTGGGACCGTTGGCACCGCCGGAATAATAAACTGGCGTCATTCCTGAAGCCGAGGTGGCGTAACCAATCGCGCACCACGGCGTGCAGTTGCAGACGTTAGTCACAGTGTTCGTAGCCACGTTGGTCGAACCGGCCGTGGCTATTACAATCATCGGCGTGGGGTTGTTGGTCGGAGGGGTGGGGTTGTTGGTAACCGGCATGCCGAGGTTCAAGGCCGCGCCAGTTTTCGGATCGGTAATTGTGAACATATTCAACCCCTGGGGCAGCCAGAGGAATGAGTAATAGCCGGTCAAATCGGTGACTGCGTTCACTCCACCTTCATACAAAGTGATGGCCATTCCCGTAAGAGAATTCCCCAGAGGATCCGTCACGTATCCACCAACATTGCCGGTCGTCAGCGTTGACCGCTGAAAGAACTGGCCGCCCTTGCGCCCGCTGTCATAGAGTGAAAACTTCTGCCCCAGCCCTTCGATGGTCCAGGGGCCGGTGAGGCAGTCCGAGGACTGTAAAGCGCTGTAGTAACCGTTATCGACCACGATCCATTGTGGATTCGTTATGCTGATCCTCATCCCGGGCTGTTGATCGGAGATCTGGACCGGCACCGTGACATTTGTGGTCGGGGCGGTGCAACCTGATAAGGGCGGATAACCCGTCGCGGCCCAGTCAAAACTGACAGTCGCCGATTCCAGGTGATTGCGGGGCGCTCTCAAAGCCACGACCCGGACATACACGTAGTTCGCCGGATCCGGCGAAAGCGCCACCGCACTGAGGAGCGTTGCATCCGAAACTTTGACATTATCCACCACTACCCAGCACGGCTCGCCAGATTCGGGAACGATTCCAATGTTTCTGTTTTGCCCGTTGGGAAAGTAAATGGTCAGGGGGACATTGGGGGTAAGGCCCGGCCAGGGGTTTCCCCACCAGGTGATATCGTGCGCCTTCAGTTCCCCGACTTGGAGCAGCACGGAAAGCAATAGCAAAACGGTTCGCATGAAAATTCGCATAACAATTCTCTCTCAAAAAATAATCCTCGTAGAAAATTGGCTTTCATGTGTACCGGTCAGAACACGGTCACTTTCCGGCTACTGGAGAGAACATCCAGCCAGCAACCGCCTTTGTCAACCCCAAATCCTCGCCTAAGCCGACGAATTTCACGGGTCCGGGGAGCGCGACCGTCTCGGTCGCTGTGGTCGGCGTCTCGCCGACCACATGTTTCCAGTCCTATACAATTCCTATCGAAGCATTCAGGTGCAGAGCGAACATTAGGCGAGGATTTGGGTCAACGGAAAACGAACTTAGGGTGACATAATTCGCGGCAAATACGCCTCTATCCGGGATTTCCCCTCTCCATACCTTGCCCGGCGCTTTTAATCGGACCCCTCATAAGGAAGTTGTCGCGCGGAAGAATTGGCTGCTGCCACTCGCTGGCAACAAAAAGTGCGACGGGGCGTTCGTAAAAACACTCGCGCTCACCGGCGTCCAGTGGGCAAGGTCGGTGGACGATTGCAGGGTAAAGCCGAATGGCACTAAGTTAAGGATTTGCGAGTTTTTGTGGGGCTAGATTTTTTTGGAGCGTCCTTCATGAGATGGCGGGGCCGAGTCATAAAGGGGTAGGCCTTGGGACGGCGCTTTTGGCAG
>JBKQWF010000315.1:0-58406 GCA_052139695.1 Limisphaerales bacterium | reverse complement strand
GTCGAGACTAAAATCCTACGGAAGGTTTTTGAACAGGTTTATTGCGCCCCAATGCAGGAAAGCTGTTTTACGGTCATTCCTGAGGAGACTTGGAATACAGTTTGCCGCCAGGCAATTTGTGCCAGGGGGAGGCGAGAGCGACGAGCACCCCCCTTTTAACTTGCAGTTTAAGCAAATTGAGACGACGTTGGCCCATCCCGGTAATTGGCCCCCCGCAATCCGAAACGATCGCAGCTTGTCGTAGCCGTGGCCGCGATGCTGGGAAGTCAACCGGGCCGCGCGATGAGGCTCAAATGAAAAGAAACCAAATTGCAGGTATCAATTATAACATGCGGCGGTGGGGGGCCTGGATTCCATTGGCGGTTGTCGCATGTCTCTTCGGATGCATTCCGCTCTATTACCACGCCTATGATGAAGGGTATCCGGGGCTGCGCCAGCGGTTGGCGGAGGCACCCACTAACGCGGCGATGCATGTCATCGTGGTCCACGGCATCGGCAATCACGCGCCAGGCTATTCGATTACGCTGGGAGATGGCCTGGCCCGTCTTTTGAAACTGGCCAGGGACGCCGCGGCACAATCCGTCCCTCTGGTTTCGAGCAATGGTGTGACGAATTGGCTGACCGAATACAGCTACGGGAGCAAGCGCTTGATCTTTCACGAAGTCACCTGGACTCCGACGACGATCGGCATCAAATCGAATGCGTTCCTCAATGATCAAGCGCTTAATGCGCATCGTGTCCTCGTGAACCGGGACCTCAAAACCAATTTAATGGATGAAGGGTTATCGGACGCGGTGCTTTATATGAACCCCGCTTTCCGCGGCGCGATGCAGCAACCCATAATACAGACCATTGAAGAGGTTGCTGGCGAGACTGGTTCGAACGATGTCATTGTCCTGGTGGCTTCGAGCCTGGGCAGCAAAATGACATTCGATACCACAGTGGAGTGGCAAGACAATGCGCGGGTGCAACACTTTGCGGAGCGGACGACTGACATCTTCATGCTGGCCAATCAATTGCCGCTCCTGCATTTGGGAACCGGAACCAACCTGGAGGCGGAGGCGTCGCAAGCGCCGGAAACATCAATCAAGCACTTCCTGCGCATCAGCCGGAAGCATAAGCAACGCGCAATCGACAAAAAGGGCCCGCCGCGGATTCCGCATGACGCGACCATTCATGTCGTCGCGGCGACCGATCCGAATGATTTGCTGAGTTATCCCTTATCCAGGCGCGACATTATACCCGACGATGGCGATGGCACGAATGTCACGATAACAGTGGGAAACATCTACCCGCACAATACCGGCGCTATCCTGTTTGTTTTCGCGAACCCGGCGGCGGCCCATGACAATTATGATATAAACGAGTGGCTGCTGAAGAAGCTGGTTTATGGATACGCATCAGCCCGTTGAACCTATTTGACAGACCCCACCGCGTAGCACCAAAGAACATTATTATCCCGGATGTAGAGCCTCCCGTCGGCTACCACAGGATACGCCCAAGCCTTTTCCATGGTGTTAATCCTTTGCGGTTGGCCGGGCGGAGTGAACCGGCCCTTCTCGCGGTAGGCCTCGGGCGACACTTCCGCCAAGGCTACTTCGCCGTTTTCTCCGTGAAGATAGAGCCGGTCGTCGGCATAGCAAAGCGACGCGGCCCCCAGCGCGCGTTCCTTCCATTTGATCTGCCCAGTGGTGAACTCAGTGCAGAGCAAGGCCGCGTCTGTCGCGCCATAAAGATAATCTCCGACCTTGACCACGCCGCCGATGGCGGTGGGGTATTGTGGCGAGAAATAAACCTGCTCGGCAGCGACCTGTTTCCCCTCAACCTTGAGCTTGACGACCCCCGCCCCAGTTCCGGTCGAAGAGCAGAAGACATATTCGCCGCTGGCCAAAGGCGTTTGAATATTTGCCCCATACTTGCTGATCGGCTTGCTATAACGCCACAAAAGACGGCCCGTGGAGGCTTCGATTCCCACCAGGCCCTTGGTTAAGAGGCGCACGTACTCCCGAACCCCGCCAACGTCCACCACGATGGCCGATGAAAACCCGGCGTCATCCGCCTCCGGCAGCGGACATTTCCACATCAAATCTCCTGTGCTCTTTCGCAACGCGATCACTGTCGCCACGCTTCCCCCTGGGGCGCACACCAGCGCGTCGCCATCGATCAGGGGCGATTCGGCGTAAGCCCATTCCGCGGTCTTGCCGGCGTAGTCGTCGCGGATATTCTTTTTCCATAGCACCTTCCCCGTCTTACCGTCCAGACAAGCCACATCCCCGTCGGAACTTTGCGCGTAAAGAAGGTCGCCTTCGAGTGTGGGGGTCGAGCGGGCCGTGGGAAAGTTAGGCTGCTGCTTTGGGCTGCCCACATTTCCCAGCCGGGTGGACCAAATCCGTTTGCCATCGCGAGCATCCAGTGCCATAACCGATTCATTTTCCAAGCCTTCGCTTTCCATCAGGTAAAGGCGGCCATCGACCACGGCGGGAGTCGAGTATCCTCGGCCAATGTTGCTGACCTCCCAGAGCAACTTCGGCCCTTCTTTGGGCCATTCGGCGAGGAGCCCGGTCTCATGCGAAATCCCGTCCCGTTGCGGCCCGCGCCATTGCGGCCAGTTGTCCGCCAGGAGCAGCGTGGGCAGAATCGAAATTGCAGCGATGCAGAGTGTCGATATATGTTTCATAAAAGAACCTGCCCCATTGTGGTTCCCCTCCTGAACTGACGTCAAAGCTATTCTTGGTTGCGAACGGCGGCGAGCAGGCGGGATTCACTCTCCGCGCGCACAAGGGAGGGCATTATTTCACTTTTGTGATACCCAGGGCGATGTCGTCTTCGAATGCCGGTGCGGAGCATTTCCAGCCGTCAGCCGATGCGACTTCGACGGACTCGGTTTGGGCGGTGTTGCCGGTCTTGGTATCGAACCAGTTTGCTTGGTAGCGGCCGGGTGGGAGTTTGACGGTCAACTGAATCGACTGGCCGGGGTATAGGACGGGTTTGCGGTCATGGGGTTGGTCAGTCAGGACGGTGCGGAGGTAAATGCAGCATTCGTCCGGGAGCTTTGCCAAGGCGCGGGCCGACATTCCGGCAGGAAGTTGGCTCCCCAGGATTTCATGATTCGGCTTGGCGTGAATGAAATCGAACTGATGAATGAATTTCCCAAGATAACTGATCTGGCGGCGGAAGTTCGGACTGCCGCAACCGGGTTGCGCGGCCGGGAAAACATAAGTGCCGTCCTCATGGCCGGCGGTGAAGGAGTAATCGAGGTTGTTGTAAAGGCCGCCGCCGGCGAGGATGAAATCCCAGGCTTCCATCCGGTAGTAATTGCCGTTGGTGCCTTTGAAGCCGGTTTCGTTTTCGCCGATGACCTTGTTCCACGCGTAATTTATGGGGACAGTGTCGGGCGGGCTGGCATAATGGAAGTTAAAGATCGAGACATTGCGGTTCGGATTCTCGATTTTGGCTTGGCCGTTGGCGATGTTCTGCGAGATCAAATGCCGCACGCCCAGGGTTTTCTCTTCGTCCACGATGACTTGGGAGATGCGCTGCTGCCATTCAAGCGTGACCCCGCCGAAGTAAGGTTCGTTGCAGATCTCGTAGTAGAGATTGTCGAAGTTCTTCAACTCACGAACGAACTTGAGAACCATCTGTTCCTGAACGGCCAACAGACCGCCGCTCTTGTCGAGGGTATAGACATTTGTCCGATTGACAGCGCCCATGCGGTTCACGTTGTTGGCGGCATTCATCGGGCTGAGAGCCCATATCGTGTCTTCGTAAAACGGGCAAAAGAGATTCACTTCCACCACGACGCCGTGAGAACTCGCCTGGGTCATGAAATCTTTCAGGCGTTTGAAGAAGGCCGGATCCCATTGGGTAAGGTCGAATTTGTTGCCGCCGTTGGCATAGCCGGGCTGGCTGCCGCGGGCCCACGGCGTGAGGTAGCGTCCGGTCTTCGGCGCCAGCGTATTATGGGCGATGTTGAAGGCCGATGCGGGTTCGCAATAAGCGCCGGACCAGGTGCGCGTGCCGTTCAAGCCGTCGGCCGCCAGGGTGTCAAGGTATTTGGTATAGTTGAAATCGAGGTTGAGCACGGCCCCGTAGTGCTCACCTGAACTGAGAAAAATAAATGGTTTCCCGCGGAAAGTGAAGTAATGCGAGTTTTCCGAGTTGAGGCGCAGTGGCTGCGCGGCTGTAACCGACTGGGCGCAAGCCAGCGACGCCACGACGGCTGCCAGGGCGACTTTCAATTGGTGCTGCATCGTTTCGCGAGCTTAGGGCAACGGCGTGGAACGGCAACAAAAAGACTGGATCCGTCACTGACGGATTGCGACCCGCGGAACAAACCGCTTGATCTGTGGGGGATCAGAACTACCTTTGTTCGCGCAATTTAATGCATCTCTCAGGAATACATCATGTGGCCGTGATCTGCTCTGATTACGCCCGGTCAAAGCAATTCTACACGGAGGTTCTGGGTCTCACCGTGGTCGCGGAGACTTACCGGGAGGCCCGCCAGTCGTACAAGCTCGATCTGCGAATCCCCGATGGGACGCAGGTTGAGTTGTTCTCATTTCCTGGAGCGCCGAGACGGCCCTCTTACCCCGAGGCGCAAGGACTTCGACACCTTGCTTTTGCCGTGACGGACCTTGACGATTGCGCGCGCGATCTTGCGGCCAAAGGCGTTCCGACCGAATCGATTCGGGTTGACCCCCTGACAAACCGGCGTTTCACCTTTTTCGCCGACCCGGACGGTTTGCCGATCGAGCTTTACGAGGCGGGGAAACCAGATGATGTGGAAGGGTAGCCCGAGGCAGAATTCTCCGTCCACGTGCTAGATGCCTCGCCGAGGCGTCCAGGCGTCCCGACGGGTCGCGCCTGCCAAACGAAGAATCTCGTCTTCCGCCCCCGCTCTACCCCGCTCTCCTTTGTCGCGGTATCCTTTTGACCCCGCCCCCGGTTTCCCTTAAGTTGTCCCGCTCGATTGGTATGATTAATTTTATCATCAAGAAAATCGTTGGGTCGCAAAACGAACGACAGGTCAGGAAAAGCCGGCCATTGGTCAAAAAGATCAATGAGATCGAGGCGACCTTGACTCCGCTCACGGACGACGCCCTGCGCGAGAAAACCGCCGTGTGGAAGGCCGAATTGTCCAAGATTACCGACGACGCCGAGTTGGCCCTCCGCGTCAACGATATTCTGCCGGAAGCCTATGCCGTGGTTAAAAACACCTGCCGCCGCCTGGTCGGCCAGGAGATTACGGTGCGTGGACACCAATGGAAATGGGAAATGCTCCCGTTCGACGTGCAACTCATTGGCGGAGCCGCGCTGCACGCGGGTAAAATCGCGGAAATGGCCACCGGCGAAGGCAAAACCCTCGTGGCCACGCTCCCCGTTTATCTCAACGCCCTGACCTGCCGGGGCGTGCATGTCGTGACGGTCAACGATTATTTGGCCGCCCGCGATAGCGAATGGATGGGCGCGGTTTATAAGTTTCTCGGGCTGACCGTCGGCTGCATTCTCCATGATCAGTCGCCCGCCGACCGCCGCTCCCAGTACAACTGCGATATTACTTACGGCACCAATGCGGAGTTTGGCTTCGATTATTTGCGCGACAACGGCATGGCCCTGCGCCGGGAAGACCAGGTGCAACGCGGCCATTATTTCGCCATCGTGGACGAAGTCGATTCCATCCTGATCGACGAGGCGCGGACCCCGCTGATTATTAGCGGGCCATCGGTCGTGGCGGCGGTGGATAACCAGTACGACCGCTACAAACCGACGGTCGAAGCTTTGGTGCATACGCAGGACAAGCTGTGCGCCCGTTACATTTCGGAAGCGGAAGCGCTGATTAAAAAGCTCCATCCCGAAGACGGCTCGAATCCTGAAAACCGGTCGGAGATCGAGACCGAAGCCGGGCTGTTGCTTTATCGCGTAAAAATAGGCAGCCCACGCTCGACGGGTCTGGCCAAGCTGTTGGAGGATCCGGAAAACATCCGCATGATGAACAAGGCGGAACTGGATTTGCACATTGACCAGACTAAAAAGGCCCTTTACGCCGAAAAGGAGGAGCTCTTTTACGCCATGGACGAAAAGACCCATGACGCCGATTTGACGGAAAAGGGCCGGACTTATCTGCGTCCTGAAGACCCGGATGCTTTCGTTTTGCCGGATTTGACGGTCAAGTTTCACGAAATCGATTCCGGCGCCGAAGCCGATCCGCGGAAACGCCTGGAGATGAAGGCCAAAGTCCAGACGGAATTTGAGGCCAAGGCGGTGCAGATTCACACCATTTCCCAATTGCTCAAGGCGTACAGCCTTTATCAATTGGACGTCCATTACGTCATCGAAAACGGCAAGGTGATCATTGTCGATGAGCACACGGGCCGGCCCATGTATGGGCGCCGCTGGAGCGACGGCCTTCATCAGGCGGTCGAGGCCAAGGAAGGCGTGGAAGTGGAGCGGGAAACGCAAACCCTCGCCACCATCACCATTCAAAACTATTTTCGTCTTTACAAGAAGCTGGCGGGCATGACCGGCACCGCCGAAACGGAGGCGGGCGAATTCAATGACATCTACAAACTGGGGGTGCTGGTTATTCCCACGAACAAACCGGTCGCGCGCAAAGATGCCAACGATTCGGTCTATAAGACCAAACGCGAAAAATTTAACGCGGTCATCAATGAGATTACCTCGGTCCACAACCAGGGCCGCCCGATTCTGGTCGGCACCGTTTCAGTCGAAACCAGCGAGAACGTCTCCCGCCTGCTCAAGCGGGCGGGCATCATTCATTCCGTCCTCAATGCCAAATTTCACCAGCAGGAAGCGGAAATCGTGGCCCGCGCCGGGCAGCGCGGCGCCGTCACCATCGCGACGAACATGGCGGGCCGCGGCACGGACATTAAATTAGGCGAAGGCGTCGCCGGGTTGGGCGGCCTCCATGTCATTGGCACGGAACGCCATGAATCCCGCCGCATTGACCGGCAGTTGCGCGGTCGTTGCGCGCGGCAAGGCGACCCCGGTTCATCCCATTTCTTTATTTCCCTGGAAGACGACCTGATGCGGCTCTTCGGCTCGGACAAGATCGTCAAGTACATGGAAAAAATGGGTTTGGAGGAGGGGCAGGAACTGGAGCATTTCATGCTCAACAAGTCCATCGAGCAGGCCCAAAAACGCGTCGAGCAGCATAATTTCCAGCGCCGCAAGCGCACCCTCGAATACGACGACGTCATGAACAAGCAGCGCGAAGTCATCTATGGCTTCCGCGACGAGGTCATCAATTCCGAGGATGTGCGCGACCGCTTGATGGACATCATGGAGGAAATCGTCATCCAGAAGGTCGAGGAATTGACGCCGACGACCACCGAAGTGTCGGACTGGAAGGTGCGGTTGCTGGCGGATTGGATTAACCTGAACTTCCCGCTAGGCGTGCCGGAGGAAGAGATTATCAAGGCGGCGCAGTCCGCGACGGAAGCGCCCGTGCCCGGCTCGGCTTTTGACGGTTTGACGGCGCCGCAATTCGCGGTTTGCCAGTTTATTTGCAAAGCGGCGCGCGATGCCTACGAATTGAAGATCAGCTTTGAGAACCCTGAAGCCCTCAAATCGGTGGAGCGTTACACCATCCTGCGCGCGGTGGATGAGTTGTGGCAGGAGCACCTTTACGGGATGGACACCTTGCGCGAAAGCATTGGCCTGCGGGCTTATGGCCAGCGCGACCCGTTGATTGAATACAAAGCGGAGGCGTTTAAGGTCTTTGAAGACCTCATGGTCAATATTAAGACGGAGATTTGCCACAACATTTTCCGCAGCGCTTCCAGCATGATGGCTTTCGATAAGTTTCTCCGCGGGCTGCCGCAAAGGACCGTCCATCAATCAGCCGAGGCTTTTGGCGGCAGCGCGGCCGCTCCCGCGTCTGCCGCTCCCGCCGAACCTGGGGCAAAAAAGCCCAGCGACATGGTGACCGAAGCCAGCTCCGCCATTTCCAAGGCGCGTCCGGTGCGCAGCGGCCCCAAAGTGGGCCGCAACGACCCCTGTCCCTGCGGCAGCGGGAAGAAATACAAGCATTGCTGCGGAAAGAACGGTTAGGGGATTTGAACGCAAAGGCACGGCGCGGCAAGCCGCAACCAAAGCCTGAAAACCTTGGACTCGCGCAGAGGCGCGGAGCGCGCAGAGAAAAAACTTTGTCAAAAATGCCCAATTCTTCGGATTTGCACCGCAGCGGACGCGGAGAAAACTTTTCTTCTTTCCTTTCACTCCGCGCTCTCTGCAGTGCAGTTTTCAAGAACTCTTCATGACAGGATGAACAGGATTTGGAGATGGAAGAAGGGCCATTGACCGAGAAAAACGCAAGAGGCGGATTTATTTTATCCTGTGAATCCTGTTCATTCTGTCCGTCTTTTCTTGGGGGCGGCTTGCCGCGCTAAGTTTTTGGGGCTCTGCGTCTTTGCGTTCAATTTCCACCGCATGGTTACGGCTGGGGGAAGCATCAGGCCAGACGCCTGATGCGGCGGGCGGGACGCCCGCGATCCCCATGACTAAAGACTCATTGGTCATTCAGCACTGGGCAGCTTTCAGATTTAGATCGATTTTTCTCGGCTGTTTCTCCTGCCGGTGGACGTTTATAGCTGGATGGATAACGCGAGTGACATGGATTTGCTGCGGCAGTACGCCGAGGGAAATTCCGACGCAGCCTTCGCTGCCTTGGTGGCGCGCCATGTGAATCTGGTTTACGGTTACTCACTACTCTCACCGATCAAATTCCGATTTGCCGGTGGCCAACCCAGGCGGCCCGATTCCCGCGGCGTCTGACAATTCAAAGGCTGCCGACCAGGCTGCGGGAGGCATGACTGCCGAGCAGGCCGTAAGGGGCATATTGAAGGATTGGGCCAAGGGCGACTGGGACGCCTTTTTTTCCAATTTCGGGGAACCGGGAACGCCCCGCGCCACGTATGACAAAGCATTCGCCCCTGAGCATAAGAGCCGTTTAGCCGGTTTGGAAATCGTGAGCATGGGCGAACCAACCAATGGTTTCCCCAATCCCAATATGTGGTCTGTGCCTACCAAAATCCGCTTGAAGGATGGCACAGAGGGAGAAAGCAGGTTGAATGTCGCTCAAAATCCTCAAACCAAGCGTTGGCATTTCGTGGGGGGACTCTGACATTGGGACGCCGGTTTGTAACGACAGTTTGCTGGAAAGCGGGGAACATCCAAACGACAATCACATCCAAAAGGGGATTCACCCTGATCGAACTGCTGGTGGTCATCGCCATCATCGGGATTTTGGCGGCATTGCTGCTTCCGGCGTTGAGCGGTGTCAAAGCCAACGCGAAGCGGATGGGCTGCCTGAATAACTTGAGACAAATCAATGCGGGCATCCGCATGTATTGTGATGATTCAAGCGATACTTCTCCCGTGACGAAATTGCCGCGGCCGGTTGTTTCGCTTGCCTATAAAGAACTCATGAAGAGTTATGTCGGTTTGAAAGCCCGTTCCTCGCCGCAAGACAGGATTTTTGCCTGCCCAACTGACACTTCTTACTATGAAGTAACAACAGATGGCTTCGGTTTTTACCTTACCAGTGCGCCAATGCATGATAATAAGCATTATGATTATTCGAGTTATTGGTTCAATGGATTCAACGCCCTGTCTAATTGGAACGCTGTGGGCAGCGGTCATTTTCGACTCGGCATTGCCGGCGTGAAAATGGCTTCGATAAAAGAGCCTGTCAAAACCGTGCTGGCGGCGGAGGCCCCGGCTTTTTATCCCTATTCATGGCATCAACCGCAGACACCTGCTCCCGTTGAGTTTCCGATGTTCGACAATGCCAAAAACGTAGCCAGCTTCGTGGATGGCCATGCAAGCTATATCAAGTTTTACTGGGACGAAGCGGTGCGTGCATATTCGTTTTCTTACAACCCGCCAGCCGAATACGACTACAAATGGAGCGGGGATTAGATTCCCAATTCAAGAAGCGTGGCGCGCAACAGAGTGCGCGCACTCCCGGCCGGTATTTTAGTGGCCGAATACTTTTTCCACTTCGCCGACTTTGCGGCGGAACCTGCCCTCTGCTTCTTCGTTCGCGCCTCTTTCGGCGATGTCCGGACGATCCAGCGCCCGGCCGATTTCTCTCTTCGCTTTGCCTTTGACTTCACGGGCTTTGCCCGCTGCTCGATCTTTGGTGCTTTCTTTCATCATAAGTTTCTCCTGTCCTAAAAATACACCCCGCCCAGCATCCTGCTTTCGCGGATCGGCTGAACCGAGGGCAGGGGAACGGCTGAGAATCAATTACTCCGTCTGGAGGATGTTGTCCGGACGGGGATCCCAAATAAACGGGAACACTTCTTCACCCTTGCCCCATCTGACGCTTCGGTTCGGGAAACGCCGGTGCCCAGGATATAAAAGGACGTGTGGTTCGTTCCAGTAGTGCGCCGCCAAAGCAGGCCGAAAGGCAGCACTTCCATTGTTTGCTCGCCCCTTTCGTCCTTTGTCTTGCTCGCGCCCAGTCCCCATAGGACACTCGCGCGGGTGATGGTTTTCTCAGGAGATTGCGGAAGCCGGGCGGAACAATGGCTGGCGAGCAGACCCAAAGGCAGCCAGGTTGTTTTCGTCACGCCGCGGCGGGCGTCCGATTCGTGCCTTGCGATTAAGGTGCCTCCGAATTCCCACTTTTCGAACGATGCCGTGTGGCGCGACTCCGACACCAGCCCGAGAAGCAAAGTGTTGGCGGCGCCGACGCTGTTCCGGTCCTCCCGCGAAAGCAATCCCCCAAGCGTTCGATTGACAGCGTAGTCGCCGTCCTTCTGCCATGAGTAAAACGGATTAAAGCGTTGCCAGGGACTGTTGATCGCGGCGCGCGCCGCTTTCTCTGGCGGCTCGGTAAAACGAATCCCGCGGAGGCACTCGCCCGCGTTTTTTAGTGTTTCGCGATAATCAGTTTCCAGGAGCATCACTTGATTGCCGCGCCGGAGGACCAAACCGGCCCGTCCGTCCGGGCTCTGCCATTCGATCCGCTTGCCGCTGTCTTTTGTCAGGACGGCATGATGCGCGGCCTGGCGTTCCTTCACGCAGGCGCGGGCGAAGACGCCGGCGTCGTAGGCGGAATCCCAGGCGGACGCCCAGAGGAGCAGCCGCCTTTCGCCGGGTCCCGCAAACAGCGCCACATGGTCCCCGTTCCATCCGAGGGCCAACTGCTCGCCGCGGTAAAGGTTTTTGAATTGACAGCCGAACAGGACCGCCATTCCGGCTTCACCGACGCTGTCGATGCTGATTTGCTTCCAGCCGCCTGCCAAATCTTCCGGCAGATCGATCTGCGTCGGAAATTCACGCCATTCCCAGGCCTTTTTCGGATGCATCACCTGGGTGCTGCTGACGAGCGGATGGTTGTAAAAATAATCCAAGCCGTCCAAACCCCAATCCCGCATCACCCCGGTGCAAAAGGAGTATCCAAATGAGTAAGGCATCGATTCCGTCCGGACCAGCGTCTCCGGCACTCCTTGCACCACAACATCCGGACTTTTCCAGGAGCCTTTCATGACGCAGTTTAAGACATATTCTCCCGCCTCCGAATGGATCAAATTCCAGAGGAAAAAATAGCCGTTAGGCGACTCGCTCCATTGCGAAGGGACCGCTTCGAGCATTTCCCGGGTCGCGGAACCTTCGAGCACGAAGTCATGGGACGTCCCACGGTCCGTGGAGGCATTCGTGTCCTCATCTTTGGGGTCATCAATTGGCCAGTATTGGTCTTCAAGGGCATGGGTGAATTCATGGGCCAGGACAATGTCGTCGTTGGCCAGGGTAATTCGTTCGGCTTTTTTCTCCGCGGGCTTTGCCGCGGCGTTGGCCGTTTGGGTTGCGGAAGACGGAATGCACATTTCCTTGGAGTCGCTGTCATAAAGGCCCGCGACCTCGTTTACCGAAAACGCCGCCTCCACCGCCTTCAGGTCTGTGCCGGGCGGCACCATGTCCAGCCAGGCCAGAAGCTCCTCATAGTAATGCAGCTTTTCTCCCGGATATTCTTTGTCCAAATCATGGTCGGAAATGCGCCGCAGCACGTTCGCCGAGATTTTATAAACCGGCACCGGACGCAGGAATTTCTTCCCGCGCAGGGTTTCGACTTCCCTTTGAATGCCGCTAAAATCGCGCTGCAGCGGGACCTTGCCGGGAGTGGCTTGGTCCGCGGCGCAAGGGAGCCCTGTTGAGAGCAAAAACAGGGCCGCGATTCGGAGTCTGGCACAATTCGCGCGGGCGAGCAGATCATTCACATCAATAAGCAATCCACAAACTCTGCCATACGACATTTACCTTGGCTGACCCAGACATAAAAATGCCCGCACCCCTCGTGGCAGGAGAGCAAGCTTCCCCCGCGTTGGATTGATGTCAAGTGCCGCCGCGGAACGGGTGCGACGGGTATGCGCATCTGGAACCGGCGTCTAAAAGCCAGGCAAGGCTCGCCCCGTGCCTTTCCACCCGTCCATTCCGGCCTGCACTACCGCTGAGAGGTGCGCGCTGGGTGGAAGGTGCAGGCCGCAGCTCCGCCCCGCCAGAATGCCTGCGCTTTTCATCGCACCCATGGGCGGGTTTCGCGTTCGTGCCGATTCGCGCTTGCCATTGGAATCGGATGCGACTAGGTTTTGCGGGTGAGGTTGCGCGGTTAGCTCAGTGGTAGAGCATCACCTTGACACGGTGGGGGTCGCAGGTTCAATCCCTGCATCGCGCACCATCGCAAGGAGGCAAATGATTGACAAAAAAAGAGTGCAGTACTATATTAAGGTGAACCTATGTTAAAGAGACCGTATCCCACATCCGCCGCGCCCAGTCGGGCTTTTACGCTCATCGAATTGCTGGTCGTCATCGCTATCATCGGAGTGTTGGCGGGCATGCTCCTTCCCGCTATTGGCCGGGCCAAAATCCAGGCCCAGCGCAAGATCTGCCAATCCGAAGAGGTCAATCTCGTGGGCGCGATCAACCAATATTTGGCCACTTACAGCCGCCTGCCCGCTTCGAGCAACACGGTGGTTGCGGCCCAGAGTTCGGCTTCCAATGACTTTACCTATGGCACGACCGAATTTTCTACGAATGTTAGGCCGGCCGTCGCGAACGTTGACAGCTCTGGCTCGGCAACTCCTTGGCAGACCAACAACGCCGAGTTGATGGCCATCCTCAGGGACGACAAAGTCTGGCCCGAAGTTAATGGCAACATGCAGCACATTTACAATCCCCAGCAAACCGTCTTCTTCAATCCCAAGGCGGCGCTCGACACGAGTTCACCCGGCCTGGGAACGGACGAAGTGCTCCGTGACCCCTGGGGAACGCCCTACGTCGTCAGCCTCGATATGAACTACGACCAGCATGTTTTTGATGCCACTCTCAACAAAATGTACCAGGTATTGCCGGCGAACAAAAACACTCCTCTGCTCATTCCGGGCGTGGCGGTGGTCTGGTCCTACGGCCCGCAGAGAACCATCAGTTTGACCAACTATTTAAGGTCGGAGCAACTCCCCAACCATTACATCGTTACGAGCTTCTAAGGCGGAACGACGCAGTTGGATCGGGGTTCGCGACCGTCTTGGCCGCACCAGTCGGCGTCCCGCCGACTGGCTCAGAACTGCAAACCACTCACTTTTTAGCGAATCGCTAAAACGCCGATGCCTTCGGCCCGTCTCCGTGGCAGTGCTACGGCGGAGGGTGGCCGGGACGACGGAGGCTGCAGGCGAGGACGCCCGCGCTCCCCAACCCATCCGCATGGCGGAACGCAGCGGGCGGCAATTTGGCCCTTTTGCGCAAGCGCTGCTTCTCGCGACAGTTCACGACCCTTAAAAATAAGTAAATACCATTAGTTGACTTTATTCTGGAGTGGGGGTTGAATTAAGCTATGCAAATAGAAAGTTTAAAAGTTTATTGTGATCTGGTCGAAACGGAAAGTTTCACCAAGGCGGCGGAGATTAACAATATTACCCAATCGGCCGTCAGCCAGCAAATCAGCTCGCTGGAGAAACTCTTTACGTCATTGCTGATTGAACGCAGCAAGAAGAAGTTCCGCCTGACGCGCGAGGGGCAGGTTCTTTACGCCTACAGCAAACAAATCATGCAAACTTACGATTCTCTGCAGAACCGCCTGCAAGAGATCAAAGACATCATCTCCGGGACCATCCGCGTGGCCACCATTTACAGCATTGGCCTGCACGAATTGCCGGTGTATCTGAAAAAATTCCTCAAGACTTATCCCACGGTCAATGTCCACGTGGAATATCGCCGGGCCAACCAGGTGTATGAAGACGTCATGGGCAACGTGGTGGATTTGGGGTTGGTGGCGTATCCCGCGCGCGACCCGAAGATTGAGCTGGTGCCCTTGCGCAAAGACACCCTGGTGCTGATTTGCCATCCTTCGCATCCGCTGGCCAAGCTGGCGTCGATCAAGCTCTCGCAGTTGGCTGGACAGAAATTCATCAGCTTCGAGCCGGATATCCCGACGCGCAAAGCGATCGACAAGATCTTCAAGGAGCACCACGTCAGCGTGCAATCGGTCATGGAGTTTGATAATATTGAGACGGTCAAACGGGCGGTGGAAATCGACGCGGGCATTTCGCTGGTGCCGCTGGCCACCATCAGCCAGGAAATTGCCAAACAAACGCTGGCGGAAGTGAGAATCGACGACGTGGACCTGGTGCGTCCCCTGGCGGCGATCTACAAGAAGAATAAAGTGCTCTCGCCGGCCATGAAACAGTTCATCGCGATTCTGAAGGGTTAAAGAGAAAGCGGAGATCGGGGCGAGGCGGCCCGCAAGGGGACCCACAAGTTTGCTGAGCGCGGCCGGTTCAGACTTGCGGCCTGGTTTTCTTTCCAAACACCAAATTGCTGCTCAGGGCTTTCTTTTCGCATGGTGTTTTTGAGATGTTGAATTTAGTCTCCCTGCAAATCCCGGCACCGGGCGGGATAGACGAAGGATCCAGATTACGAATTGAAAAGTGAAGGGCGCGCCAAATCACGATAGCGTTTCCGCGGAAAGTGGGGCGCGGCCTTTCATTCCGCCACAGGCGCGACTGCGCGAATTCACTCCCCGTGCCATTATCCTCGGCGCTTTGCTGGGGATGGTCTTTGGCGCCTCCTCACTCTATTTGGTGCTGAAAGTCGGGATGACGGTCAGCGCGTCGATTCCCGTGGCCGTCATCTCCCTGACCCTCTTTCGGCTTTGGGGCAAGGTGGGGGGGGCCGATGCCACCATCCTCGAAGATAACATTGTGCAGACGGCCGGTTCGGCGGGGGAATCCATCGCCTTTGGCATTGGCGTGACCATGCCGGCGATCATGATCCTGGGGTTCGACCTGGAAATCGGACGGCCCATGATGGTCGGTTTGCTCGGCGGGTTGCTGGGGATTCTGCTCATGATTCCCTTGCGGCGCGCCTTGATCGTGCAACAGCACGGGACCCTGAAATACCCGGAGGGGACGGCGTGCGCGGAAGTCCTGAAGGCCGGAGCCAATGAAGAATCGCGCGCGGCCTCGGAGCAAGCGGTCGCCGCGAGGGCCACCCAACCGAGCGGGGCGGCAATTTTTGGCGGATTTGGGGTAGGACTGGTTTATAAGGCCGCTATGTCGGCCTTCAAAGCCTGGAAAGACACGCCGGAAAAAGTGTTCGGGGCGCCCTTTACGGGCGGGTCGGTTTCGGCGGAAATTTCGCCCGAACTGCTCGGAGTGGGATACATTATTGGCCCGCGGATTTCCTGCATCATGGCGGCGGGGGGTGTTTTGTCCTATTTGGTCTTAATCCCGATGATCAAATTCTTTGGGGCGGGGATTGTCGCGCCGGGAAGCAGCCCCATCGCGCAAATGGGGCCGGATGAAGTGCGCGGCGCTTATATACTTTACATTGGCGCGGGCGCCGTCGCGGCGGGTGGAATCATCAGCCTGATGCGGTCCGGGCCGCTCATCTGGCGGGGGATTCGCGCGGGCCTGTCCGACTTTGGCGCGGGCGGGGCGCAGGCGCGGGAAGGGGCGCCGCGCACGGAAAGAGACCTGTCGATGAAAGTGGTGGCGGCCGGTTGCCTGCTCTTGGTGGCGGCGATTTGGGCGGCGCCGGGATTGAATATGAACGCGGCGGGGGCGGTTCTCATCCTGCTTTTCGGGTTTTTATTTGTGACGGTCTCGTCGCGCTTGACCGGAGAAATCGGGTCGTCTTCCAACCCCATTTCCGGGATGACGGTGGCCACGCTGTTGTTGACGTGCCTCATCTTCCTGCTCGCGGGCTGGACGGGCGTCAAGTATTACGTGACCGCGCTTTCCGTCGGGGGGATTGTTTGTGTCGCGGCCTCCAATGGCGGGGCTACTTCGCAGGACTTGAAAACCGGTTTTCTCCTGGGCTCCACGCCCAAGTATCAGCAAATCGCGATCATGGTGGGGGCGGCGCTCTCCGCTCTCGCCTTGAGCCCCATCCTCATTGGCCTGAATTCGGCCGGAACAGTCTATGTGCCGGTTGAAAAAGTCGCGCCCGGCTTGCATTTGCCCGTGGGCGCGGCGCTGGGGCCGGCGGAACGGTTGACCGGTCCGCAGGCCAGGGACGACACGAATACTTACCGCGCCTGGCATAAGATCGACGAAACCGATGGAAGGTCGGGCCGGTATCTCATCAATGAGCAGGGCGCCGCGGTTTATTATGTCGATGCGGGGATCAACGGCATTTTTAAAACACGGCCCGACGGCACGGAAGTGAGGAAGTATTCCGCTCCGAAAGCCGTGCTGATGTCGTATATCATTAAGGGCATTCTCAACGGGCAACTGCCGTGGGGATTGGTCCTGCTGGGCGTGATGCTTTCGGTGGTGCTGGAATTGTGCGGCATACCGTCGCTGGCCTTCGCGGTGGGGGTGTATTTGCCGCTCTCCTCCTCGTCGCCCCTGATGATGGGCGGGATCGTGCGCTGGCTGGTGGACCGCGGACAGCGGCAGCGATTGAGCCATTTGCGCCTGAGCGAGGAGCAACTTTCCGCCGAGAGCGACCGCAGTCCGGGAGTGTTGCTGGCCAGCGGTTACATCGCGGGCGGGGCGATCGCCGGAATCCTCATCGCGTTCATGGCGGGGGTGTGGAGCGCGGCGGACGCCGCCTTGACGCACTGGGCCGAGACGAAAAATCCATTCTACGGCGGACCCCAGGCGGATTGCCTGGCGCTCATTCCCTTTGCCGCGCTGGCAGTGCTCTTATATTTGGTCGGGCGCGGCCGGCAAAATTCCGCGCCGTCCGCTTAATTGTTGCCCTGGGCGGTGGCCAATTCGCGCCTTGTAAATAGAATAATTCCAAGAACGCAGAAGAAGCCGCCCAGCAGCAGGACGATTTGCGTCACGGCCAGGCCTAGCTCGCCCCAAGTGATGCTCATCCCGCTGCTCAGATAGTCAATCGGGGAAAAGCTCTCGACCAGGTTGATGACTTTGAGCGCTATTTGAAAGACCGGCACCACGACCAGGTCCACCGGCGAATGCCCATAGCCTGCTTTGGCCGGGTCGTAGCCTGAAATGGTGCCTTGCTCGACGACGGAACTGACGACGCTGCTCGAGAGTCCCATCAGGAGCAAACCGAGCGAGGCAAAGGAGGCCACCGGGAAGGAAAGAAAACTGGCCATGGCCAGGCCAATGGCCGCCAGCAAAGCGAGCCAGCAAAACAAAACTCCAAGTCCGCGCACGAAATTAATTCCAAACGTGCTTTCCGGATACAGCAGCTCAAAACCGTCCTGCAACGGAAATGAAATGGAAACGTCGTTGAGGTTGACAACATCCACGCAGAGGATGCCTTTGTCGTCCAAGAGAGTTGGGATTTCAAATTCTTGAAACGAGTCTGGCGGCAAAGTCTGTTCAATGCCCACGCGTTGGGAAGAATTGGTTGGGCCAACTATCCATCCGGTAAGATAACGCTGGTCCGGGTTGGGCTTGGCGGTGTGGAATTTAACGCGCAGTTGCAGCGGTCGCTGGCCCAGACGATCCCGCAAGGTATGCATGTCAATGCGCCAGCGACGGTATAAGTTAGGCGGGACTTCTGTTATTCCAGCAATGATCAGGGCGGTGGCTTGCTGGCGCAATTCCGCCAGTTCGGCGTCCGTATATTCCGGGTGGCGTTTGACCCGGCGTTTCATGAGCGCATCGATATCGTCCGTCAAATCCGGAGGCCGCTCCTTCATGGCCGCGCGCGCGATAAATATTTCGTCGTGCAGGATTTTTTGTTCGGCAGCCGGCAAATGGCTGGCCCGCCAGTGCAAGAGGGAAAAGATGGCAATGCCGGCCAGGGCCAGGAGCGCGGCATCGAGCGAAAGCAGGCCCACCCACTTGCCGATCCAAATCTGCCAGCGGGCGATGGGCTTGACCGCGACCACTTGCATCTGGCATTCCTCAACGTCCTTGGCCAGGGTGCCGCAAGAGAGCCAGAGCGTGGCCACGCCCAGGAGGGTGGCCACCGCGCTTAAAGTGTAAGTCAATAAGATTTGTGCCAGCCCTTTGGCGGTGCCGTCGTCCTTGAGGATGAGCGGAAGGCCCACTACCGCCGCAATAAGCAGCACGGCCATAATCCAGAAGAGGCGGTAACGGAAGGCAGACTTCCACGTCAAGCCCGCGATGGCCAGGACTTTCTTCATTTCTTGTCCGTCGGGCCGAGGAGGGATGAAAGCTTTTGGTTGGCTTTGTTGAGATCGGCCGGGGGCGGCGCGACCGGCGCGGGCGGCGGCGGGGCCGTGGGCGCGGCGGGCTTGGCGAGCGATTCCAATTTCGCCTGGTCAATCTTGGGAACCGGCGCCATTTCCGAAGGCGGAGGAGGCGCCGCTGGTTTGACCGCGGCTGATTGGGTCAGGCGGTCCAGGATTTTGTCGGGCGCAGGCGTGGCGTCGCCATCGCCGCGCAAGTAGGCGGCGACGCGGCTGCCGGAGGTGGCGCCCGAGGTCTCCGCCATGCGTTCTTTGGCGCGCCGCACGACATCAAGGAAGTAATTTTCGAGATTCTGCGTCGGATTATCGATCTGCACGCTGTTCGCGGCGACATCCTGGCGAATGATGGCCAAAATCTTTTCCATGCTCTGCCGCGGCAGGATCGGCATGGTGATGCGGACGGAATCCGGTTGAGTGAGCAACTCCTTTAATGTGCCCATGGCATGGATGCGTCCGCCGTAATAAATCACAACGCGATCGCACACATCCTCGACATCAGAAAGCAGGTGGCTGCTCAGGATAACGGTTTTGCCGCGCCTGGCCAGAGCCAGAATCAAATCCTTGACTTCGCGACAGCCGATGGGGTCCAGTCCCGCGGTGGGTTCGTCCAGGATAACCAGTTCGGGATCATTAATGAGGGCTTGAGCCAGGCCGATGCGGCGCTGCATGCCCTTGGAAAACTCTCCCACCACGCGGGTGCGAACCTGGCTTAAACCGACCATCTCCAAAAGCTGTTCGTTGCGCTCGCGGCGGGTGCCGGGGGGCAGCGTGAAGAGATTGCCGAAGAAATCGAGCGTTTCGTGCGAATCCAAAAACCGGTAGAGATAGGATTCTTCAGGCAGATAGCCAATTTGCGCCTTGGTTTTCACATGGCGCGGGGAATGGCCGAAGACTTCAATGTGCCCATGGGTGGGATAAAGCAAGCCCAGCAACAGCTTGACGGTGGTGGATTTGCCGGAACCGTTGGGGCCGAGCAGCCCGAAGACTTCGCCACGGCGCACCTCGAAATCGACATTGTCGATCGCTTTGGCCTTGGGCCGTCCCCAAAAATCCTTGAAGATTTTGGTCAGTCCTTTAACGGAGACGACCGGAGGGGCTGAGGAAACGGACGCCGCGGGCTTTTGAATTTCAGAAAGAGCGCTCATGCGGTCACGGCTTTTTGTGTCATGGCCGGGGCGGGAGCGGGCGTTGGAGCCGGCGGGGCGGGGGCTTCCGGCGCGGTCGCTACATGCGGGTCGAATTCCTCCCCTTGCCGGACCAGCCGGGCGCTATTGAAGACGACGATGAGCGAGCCGACAACATGCAGAACGGCCGCGACGATGGGAGTGATGAACTTGAGTGAGGCCAGCACCAGGCCGCCGATGACAAAGACAATTCCGACAAGAAAATTCTGATTGATGATGGAGCGGGTCTGGCGGGAGAGCCGCACCAGGAAGGGCAGGCGGCGCAGATCGTTGTTCATCAGGGCGATGGTGGCGCTGTGGATGGCCACTTCGCTGCCGGCAGCTCCCATGGCGATCCCAAGGTCGCCAGCCGCCAGGGCGGGCGCATCATTGACGCCGTCGCCGATCACGGCAACGCGGTATCCCTTGCTCTTGACTTGACGGACAAAATCGACCTTGTTTTGGGGAAGACACTCGCCAAGAACTTCTTCGCAGCCAATTTCCCGGGCCACGCGGATCGCGACAGGCTGGCGGTCGCCGGAGATCATGGCGATGCGGCGGACCCCGATGGCTTTCAATTCCGCGATCGCTTCGCGCGCTTCGGCGCGGATCTGGTCTTGCAGGCCGAGCCATCCCAGGCATTGGCCGCCGCGAGACACAAAAATAAGGCTGAATCCTTCCACTTCATCGAGATCGACGGATTTGAGAAAATCTCCGGCCACGCCTTGGTCTTTGAGCCATTGGGCGCGGCCTACCAACACCTTCGCTCCATCGACCATGGCGCTGACGCCGCGACCGGCGGCTTCCGTGAAGTCTTTCGGCTCAGAAAGCGGGACGCCCGCTTCACCGGCCAATTGGGCCAGGGCCTTGGCGGTGGGATGGTTGCTGTATTTTTCCGCCGAACCGGCGACGCGGAGCAACTCGGCCGCGGTCACGCCGTCCATCGGTTGGAGGCGGCTCACCGCCAGGCGGCCGGTGGTCAGGGTTCCGGTCTTGTCAAAGACAAAGGAATTGATCCGCGCGGCCGATTCGATATTGCCCACATTTTTGATCAAAATGCCGAGGCGCGCCGCGGCGGAAAGGGCGGCCACCATGGCGCTGGGGGTGGCGAGAATGAAAGCGCAAGGGCAGGCGACGATGAAGACGGCTATGACGCGGCTGAGATCAAAAGTGAACGCCCAAACCAAAGCGCCGATGAGCAGAACCAGCGGCGTATAAAAGCCCATGTATTGGTCAATGATGCGCATGATCGGCAGTTTGGTCTTCTCCGCCGCCAGGATCAGTTCACGGACTTTGCCCAGGGTGGTGTCCTGCCCCGCGCGGGTGACGCGGATTTCCAAGGCGCCGGTGAGATTCTGCGTGCTGGCAAAGACTTCGTCGCCGGGCTTCTTGTCCACGGGCAAGGATTCGCCGGTGATGTTGGCCTGGTTAAAGGAACCTTGGCCGCTGACAATCACGCCGTCCGCCGCCACATTGTCACCCGGACGGACGCGGATGACGTCGCCCACGGCCAAAAGCCGGGTTTCAATTTCCTCTTCGCCAGCTTTTGTGACGCGGCGGGCCTTGGCCGGGGTGAGTTTAATGAGGGATTCGATGGAAGCGCGGGCGCCTTCGGCGGTGCGGGTTTCGATAATCTGGCCCATTAACATGAAAAAAGCGATGACCCCGGCTTGCTGGTAGCCGCCGACCTGAAAATCCGCCGTGCCAAACGTCGCCACCACGGCCAGGGCGACGAGTTCGTTGGTCGTCAGCAGACCCCGGCGCAAATCGCTGATGGCGGTCCAAACAATGGGATACCCGAGGATGATCGCCCCGATCATCGCGCTGCCAGCGGCGATAGGACTGGATTCGTTCGAGGTTATCCAGGTAATAACGAACGAATTAATGACAAAGACCAGGCCAATCAAGGTTTGGGCCAAGGGCAGGACCGCGTGATCGTGATCATGGTCATGGCCGCAACTGGCGCACGAGGCGTCATGTTCATGATCGTGGTCATGCTCGTCTTCACGGCGGCTCAGTAGAGAAGTCACTTGCATAACATTAGTATGGCTCGGAAATGATATTATTGGTAGGGGGCGGTTCCACTTCGGGGCTGACATTCAAGCGCACCTGGTGGGTGTTGGGCGGCATGACCATTTTGTTCACGGCATTGGTGTAGATTTGTTCCAGCGTCTTCATTTGGCTGACCCGCTCAAAAAAACCGGGGTCATGCTCGAATTGGCCGCGGAGTTTCACGAACGAATCCGCTTGCGCGTTGACCATCGTGACCAGGCGATTGCTGCTGGCATTAGCGGCAAAGATGCGGCTGGTGGCGTCGGAGCTAGCCTTGGCTTCAGAGACGGTGGCGTAAGTTTGCGCATCATTAACCGCTTTGGCGCTTTTTTGGCTGGCGCTGAGGACGGCTTCAAATTGGCTCTTGAGATAGAGGGGGGGAGAGGCATCTGCCACAGCGGTGCTGTCTATGGTGATGCCCAGCTTCTGCGCCTCAATCGAAGCTTTCACGCGTTCGGTCACCTGTTCCGAAAAAGCGGCGCGGCGGCTCGTCAACAAATCATCGACCAAAAACTGGCTGGTGACGTAAATGAGGGCGTTGTTGAGATCGTTGGTGATGAGGGCGGGGGCATTGGCAAAATTGAAATGAAATGAGATCGGGTCGTTAATTCGGTAGGTCAGAGTGGCCTTGACATGGACGATGTTGGTATCGGCGGTCAACGTGTAGGACGTGGTGGCCGGATTGAGCTTGCTGAGCCCAGAACCAGCCTCCGCTCCCGCGGCGCGCTCCGCGGGAGTCAGATACCAGCCGATGGAAGATTCGGCTCGCTGCACGGAAGAGAAGGGGATGTGTTCCACTTCGTCAATGGGCCGGGGAAAGGCCCAGTGCAACCCGGAAGCGAGGAGCGCGCTTTCCCCGGCTCCGACTGGCTTGCCGAAGCGCAGAACTACTGCCCTTTCTTGCGGGCCGACGGTGAAGAAGCCAGAACCGAGAAAGACCAGGACGAGGCCGACCATGATGATTTTGACGATGAAGAAGCTGCTGCGCAAGGCGTCGGCCAAGGCTTGCGAAGAGGCGTCTTCCGGCGGCGGTGGAGCAGGCGGGGTAGGCGGCGGCGGCGGGCCTGGCGGAAGCAGCGGCAAATGGATGTCCTGAGAACTCATTTGATTAAATTATTTGTTTTTTGCAACGCCGTCCGGTTGGGACATGGAATTGGTCGAAGTTGCTTTTTCCGATTGCTTCATCAGGAGCCATTGCAGCGGAGAACTGCTCGAATCGAGAACGAGGGTTGTTTTTTCCTTGAGCAACTGTTGCAAGGAGGAATTCTGCAAGAGGAAGGTGGCCAACTCTGGGTTTTGTTGCAACACGGCCAGAGATTTCATGGCCTGCGCTTCGGCTTCGCCTTGGATAGTAAGAGCATAAGCATCGGCAGACTGGATCATGATTTGAGACTTGCTGTCGGCGTCAGCTCTGATTTCCGACGCCCTTGTCTGGCCTTCGGCCTGGACTTGAGAAGTGTAGAAATTACGCCCGGAAGTCATGCGCTCGAAGACATTGGCGGTCACACTCTCGGGCAGGCCGATTTTTCGAATCTGGATGAATTCCACATCGACCCCATAACGGTCTTGCGCCTCTTTTCGCACTTTTTGCAAAATCTGCTCTTCGATTTGATCGAATTTCGTTTGCTTAAGATCGGTGGAAACGAAATCGGAAAACGGATGCTGTCCAGCGACCTCATTCTTGGCGCTCCGAACCACGTCTTCCAGTTGCCGTTCCGCGTCCGGGACCGATCCTTTATATTTTTCCATGAAGAGACCGGGGTTCGCGATGCGGAAGCCGACATTGAGAGAGAGAAAAATGATGTTTTGGTCGGGCAACTTGAACTGTTCATACTTGCCTTCAAAGCTCTGAATACGTTGGTCGAGCGTGTAAATATTCTCAATCGGCCAGGGCCAGCGCAGGGCGGGGCCGGGCTCGATTTTGACGCGGTCGATCTTGCCGAATCGCAAGACGACAGCCGCTTCGGACTTGCGCACCTCATAGACGAAGAGGAGCAAGCCAAAGATCGCGATCAGGAGGAAGGCGACAAAGAGGGTAAGGGGACTTCTTTTCATATTACTTTTGTACGGGGGCTGGGAGCTTATCAATCAAGTCGCTGCGGATATTGTTCTTCAAATCAAAAATGAGGACGTCCGGGGTGTTGGTGGTGGCGATAATGTACTTTGGCGTCTTGCGGCTTCCCTCAACGAGAGCGTCGAGGTAGGCGCGTTGCTCATAAACGCCGTCGCGGCCGGGCGCGGCGTTATAGGCCAATTGCTGGCTGGCAAAGAGAATGGCGCGAGCGGCGGCATTGGTCACGGCGCCGTGGCGGGCGGCCTCGGCGGCGGCCACTTTGCCGTAACTCGTGGCGGTGGCCGAAGCGGTGTTCGACACGGCATAGGCTTGAGCATCCAGAATCTTGGATTCCTTGGTCTGCGCCGCTCCGACGACCTTTTCAAATTCCTTGGCCACTTTGACTGGGGGATGGATGTCCTCCAGGCCCACAAAAACGATCTGCGCTCCCAGGTTCCGGAGGTTGGCTTGCGCCTGGATGTTGCTGCTCAGAGCCTGCTGGGCCGCGGCGCGTCCTTTGGACATCAAGTCATCAAAGTCCGCGCTGGCCAGATAACGTGTGACCTCTCGTTCGGCGATGCTGGAAAGGAGGAATTCCGGCTCTTCGTTGACATAGGCCCATTGGGCCAGGTTAGTGATCTGATATTGCACCGGGATGCTGACGGAAAGGAGGTTGACCGGCGGGCTTTTCACCTCGGAAGTCTGGTTTGATTGGAACTGTGCGTTGAGTTCGCGGCTGGCAACAAGGTAATTGGTTTCCTTGGCGTGAGTGGACGCCCAGGCCACGGTGTCGCTGGTCTCTGGTTCTGCCCCGACGATGAAACTTTGGATGAGCTGAGTATGATAGTTCGTGGTGCGATCAATCGGCCAGGGCAGTTTTAAGTGCAAACCGGGCCCGATGACGCCATTGTTTCCCAGCGGATGGCCAAATCGTTCCAGCAAAGCCTCGTCGCCAGCCTGAACGATGACAAAGCAGGAAGACAGCACTAACGCGGCAAATTGGGCCAAAAGCAGCCAGCCCAGCGCCCGTTCGAGAAACCGATAGAACCAAGTTTCGGAAACCTTGAAACCAAATTGATAATCCAGGGCGTGCGCCGCCGTGGTGATAATCGCTTCCGGCTGGCCGAGCAGTCCGACAAGCCGGCTTTCATAGAGAAGGCGGGTATCCCGGCCACGCGTGCGGACGCGGTAAATCTCCAGGATCAGGGCCAGCAGAGTTTCGACCGCCGCCAATCCGCAGATGACACACAAAGCGCGCCCAATGTAGAGGTCCGCCCTGGGAAAACCGCCGAGCACAGCCGCAATGGCGGCGGTCGCGGTGAAACAGGCGTAAGCGCTGAGCAGGAGATAGGCGGCGCTGGGGCGCAGAAACTTCTGCTTCTGCAAGCGGGCCAAACCGCTGGAATACTTGCCGAGGAGGAAAAGAATCAGCCCAAACAGTCCCAGCAACGCCATGGCGAGAGTCGCCTGCTCGATCACCACGCCGGCCATCAGGTGAAGCCTTTGCCAAAACCAATAGGCGGAAAAGGCTTCCGCCGCGAAGAGGAGCCCAGTGAAGATCGGAACGATGATCCGTTCGAACTGTTCGCGGGAGCGCTTGGCGGGAAAGGTATCCGCGCCGGCCGTCGAAAAGAGAGATTGGCTGCCGCGGGCCTTGCTCAGTTCCTCAACCTCCATTCTCTCAAGCTGTTCCCGCTCAACCAAGCCGATATGGAAATAGCTGAACAAAGCCACGAGCAGGCCAAAACCCGTTAAGACAGTGGCCATGACACCCGTCTGGGAACTGACAAAGTGGGCGATCATCAACAAAGCGATCGTCGCGCCCAGCAAGGCGATCAAATTCGTTAAACCGATTTTTTTAGCGTTGGACTCCATGTTGTTGCTTAGCTCAGTTCTCGATCTTCAAATAAAACCAGGGCCAGGGCCAGAATGGCTCCGATATAGGCAGACGCATAGCCCAAAGCGCGGCCCAGGTAGCTTAAGGGAATTTTACCCTCGCCGTCCAGTGCGTCTGCCATCCAAAACAATTGCCAATTCGGCGTGATCGCGTAAAGCCCGGAAGCCCACCAGGAACCATCCTTGGCCCGCGTCCCCCAGAAATAATCGGAGACCAGTCCGAGTAAAAACAGGCTGGAGCAAATCGCGAGCGTCGGGACCATCTCGACGCGGGTCGAGCAGGCCAAAGCCAGCGCTGCCAGAATCAGCACCGCCATCACAATCAAAACGGAGGCGGGGATGACGCGCCAATCAATTCCTTTGTAATCGATCATGCGGATATGTTCGCGCGGAATATACTGCAAAAGGGCAAAGGCCAGCACGATCATGATCATGACCGCAAAGACCGCGTCGGAAACGAAAGGCCGCCGCAGAAAATAATTGCTGAACCCGGCAATGAGGTAGGCCAAAACCAGCGCGGCGCAAAACACCCCCAAACCGGGAAGATCGACACTCCCATAAGCGTCAAACGCCATGCGTGTCGCCAGGAGGGCGGCGATGCAATTGACACACCCAAGCAGGACCAGCGCGACGGAGAGACCGGCGTATTTGGCCAGCAGGAACTGCGCGCGGCTGACCGGCTTGGCCAGCACGGCCAGCGCCGTGCCGCTGCGGATTTCCCGCGCGACCGAGGCCGACGCGCTCAAAACCGCGCCAAACAACCCGGCCAGAAACATCACCGCCAGGGCGCTGTTTTTGATCAACTTCGGCTCGTCTCCAAAACCGAAGTAATTGACACAGGCCAGAAAAATCTCAAACAAGCAGGAAAGCGTCATCAGCAGCAGAAACACTGGCTGACGGATTAACTCCATGAAGGCATTTCCCGCAATGGTAGTAAATTGTCGCATTGTGCTGTCAGGGCACCGCCTGAAGCGTCTCACAGATTACGTTGGTTGTACTCATTTGCAATGGCTTTATTGCGAAAGTGTTTGGACATTCATGAGACAACGGAGACCGCAAAAGATTCAATTTTTGCCTCCCCTTCGGATCACTTTCTGCATGGGCTGGGCTTAATGTAAACCGCCATTCCTGGATGAAAAGCCTTTTTTCTGGCGGTCACTACACCAATTTTTGGAATTCTTTGCTCTCGGAGAGTTTCTTGACCATTTCTTTGACTTTCTGGGCCTGGCCTTTGTCAGCGAGCAGGACGGCGTCGTCCGTCTGCACCAGGATCATATCGCGAGCCCCAACGACCGCGATGGGGGTGCGTTGCCGGGTGCGGGCGTCAAAAATGATGTTGCGCGCCGCATCCACATGGAGGAACTGGCCGACCGCGCAATTGCCTTCCGCATCGGGCTTTAGGTGCCGCGCCAGGGCCGTCCATGACCCTAGGTCGTCCCAGGCGAAGTCGGCGTCGGCCACCACGACGTTGTGGGCGTGTTCCATCAGGGCATAGTCAATGGAAATTTTTTTGATTCCAGGGTATTCCTTGGCCAGGATCTTGGCCAGACGCGGAGTGCCAGCCGCCTGAAACCAGCGCTGGCAGGCGGCGGCCAATTCGGGTTGGTGCTTTTCCAAACCCTGCGTGATGGTGACGAAGGACCACACGAACATGCCGGCATTCCAACGGTACTGGCCGTTGGTGAGGTATTCCAGCGCTTTTTCGAGGGGCGGTTTCTCCACGAACTGTTCCGCTTTGAAAAAGGCTGTCTTATACGGTTTGACCCCTTGCGGCGGGGGAAGGACGTTGCCCACCCGGATATAGCCGTAGCTGGTCGCCGGTTCGCTCGGTTTGATGCCAAGGGTGACAATGACCTGGCCACGCGCCGCCAGGTCGAAGCAATCGCCCAGGACTTGCTGAAACTTCTTTTCCTCCGGGATGACATGGTCCGCCGGGAGAACAGCCATGACCGCGTTGGCGGAACGTTGTCCGGCAATGGCCGCCCCGAGGGTGACGGCAGCGCAGGTGTCGCGTCCGACGGGCTCGGCGACGATGTTTTGCAGGGGTAGTTTGGGCAACTGGCGATGGACTTCCGGCGCCTGGGCGGCATTGGTGATGATGATGACATTTTTTAGCGGGACCAAGGGCAGGACCCGGTCCACCGCCTGCTGCAAAAACGAGCGGTTCCCCAGCAAGGTAGCCAATTGTTTGGGCGCTTTGGCGCGGCTGACCGGCCAAAACCTTTCCCCGCGCCCCCCCGCCATGATAATGACAAAACGATTTAGATTCTGCGTTATTTTCATTGGATGTCCTCGCGCAGACGATATTTGAAAAGTTCGTCTTGATCTTCGAGTCTCATTTAAGCCGCGCAATTTCTTTTTCTCTGGTGGAATAAACATCCCGACGAACAAGCTCAGCCTTGACACGGTCCAAACATGCGACCGAGTCCCAAAGATCATGCTCCCAAAATCGCAATACGCGGATACCCTGCTGTCGGAGCGTCTGAGTTGTGTTGCGGTCCCGGGCTTGGTTACGCTGAATTTTTGCCTTCCAAAAAATTGAATTGGTCTTGGGGATGTGTCCGCATGTTCTGCATCCATGCCAGAAGCAGCCATCGACGAAGATGGCGACTCGGCGCCGGGGAAAAAAGAAGTCAGGTCTGCCAAAAAGGTCGCGACGATTTAGATTCCAGCCTGATATCGAGGCCGCAACGAGCAGGGCACGGAGGCGCCTTTCTGTGGACTTATTGTTTCGCCCCCGAATTGCAGACATGGCTTGTGAGCGCGCGCGGGAGACCCCGACGAATTTGCCAAAAGGAAGTAAGTTTTTTAGGCTGCTTTCCATCTGTCACACACCTTCGTCGTAAAATGCCGACAGGGCGGTCGCGAACCAGAATAGCTGGCTTTCAGAAAAGTCAGTCCTCAGCCAGCGAGGCAGACTATTTCGTGGGAACATCAGGTGGCCAAGTGCCGTCGCCAGAGCCTGGATTTTTCGGTTAATTCGTTCTTCGAGGTTTGCGCCTTCCATACCAGATGAAAGGGCTTTGGCCAGAGCCAGAATCACCTCTAAGAACACAAAAGCCGCGTTATGGGGCTTTGCCGGGTTTCCAATAAAAGCCCAAAACTCCTTGCCAATACGACGATACACACGAACAGATTTTGTTTCCGAGTCAATCAAAACACCGGGGACACGCGCTCGATCCTCCTCAATGAAACCATGGTCCAAGAGTTTGATGAGGACTTGGTTTTCTTTATTGTTGGTTGTTTTGTCGGTCCCATACGTCAACCCGATCACGACATCCATCGAAGTTGTTTTTGGATATGTCTGGCGAGTTTGTGTCAGCCAGTTGCGATAATTCTGAATTATCGCCGTTGTCATCCCTTGGACTTGTGTATCGTTGATGCAATTGGGACCGCTCTTGATGCTCGTCATGTAGCGACGAGTCCCCACAACACAAGACTTATCGATTTCTCTCCACACGGATGCCGTTCGTAATCGGGCCTTTTCTTCCCTGGAAAGACCAGTCAAGTTTGCCGCTTCGTTTGCCTTTTCGGGTGGTTCTATCCATTTGTGGCTTGTATTGCGATTTAGCGGATACGCCCCAACGAATCCGGCTTCAATGGACTTACCAAATGAGGTTTCCAGCCCCATATACAGCTTGTTGTTGAACAAAAAATCCGCAAAACGGGCTGTGTCATCCAGTTTCATTATGCTCGCACAGGTCAACATCACATATGGATTCGTCCTGTAATCCGCCAAGCCGTCGCGCTTTTCGATTGCACTCGGAAGATTTTGAGTAATGTAGGTGTTCAAAACGGCGGCGAGCGTTTTCACGCGCTCCTCACTGACCTGTGAAAACAATCTCGCAATCTCGTCAGCATTGTAATGGTTCTGAGGGGATCGTAGTGCGTCAAACAGCGCGTTTCCCATTTTATTAGGCATGCTCGATTATTTTGGACCGACGTTTCGTCTTTGGGCTACTGTAAGCGGTTTGCTGGTTGCCATTTCCATCTTCCCTGACCAAGGTGCAACCGTTCTCAAACCACTTCCTGGTCCGCACATGAGATTGAATGTAAACTATTCTGTATGCAGTGGGTTTCCTGTCCATGGGCACCCATTTGTTCTCTGCAAGCGCGTCGAGGTGTTTTGCGACAACTTCGCCGGCAACCTTTCCGAGTCTGGTTGGAACAGCATTCCCAACCTGTGCGTATTGTTCAGATGGCGTGCCTCGGAATTCCCAACCGCACGGAAACTCTTGGATTTGGGCATACTCCTTAAGCGTGAGCGCTCTTAACTCAGTCGGATGACACAGCGAAGTTCCGGCGTGATTTGGCATTGTTACCAAAGTTGGGCACGGGAGGTCGAAATTGAGGCGGCGCCACCAGCCCGATCGTCCGCCTTTGGCGTGCCAGGCGCGCCCCATCGACTCCTTTTGCACCTCGATAGGGAGCGAACGCCAATTCGAGCCGGGTGGGACCATGCTTAAATATTTTTTTTTCCTAGGGCTGAAGTCCATGATTACTGGATTTTTTTCTTTCAGATTTCGGATCGCATCTCCCATTGTTCGCCAAGGTAGGAGCTTGCGGTTTGCTGAGTTGCTGAACAAGTCCGTTTGCGCTGAGGATTCATCCACTTCAGTCCCGTGTGTCGGGTCTGGAAAATTAACGGAAACATTGAATCGGTTCCCTATGAAGAGCGCCCTCTCTCTCAACTGTGGCGCGCCGTAATTGACAGCATTGACTTCAAAGCAATCCATGTGATACGGCGCTCCAGGGATTTTCTGTAAATCATCAGCAAAAAGCCGCACTACGGACCCCGGCTCTTCCTCGGGTCTTAAAGGCGGGCCTCCTTTTTCTGGTCGGCTAGCAATTGGACGGTGGTGCAATGCGGCAGACAAAAGACCTCGAACATTCTCCATCAAAAAAAACTTCGGCCGCGTTGCTTCGACGAAACGCAGAAACTGCCAAAGCAGTGTTCCGCGCGGGTCTTGAACGGTGCCGCGTTTCCCCGCAGTGCTGAACGATTGGCACGGGGGGCCACCTACGAGCAAATCCAGCTCACCCGGGCCAACTCCGCAGGATTTCAGGACTTCTATTGGATCAATTTGGTTAATGTCACCTTCAAAAAGCTTGAGGTCTGCCTGCAAGTTGCCGACTGCTAGGTTGGCTCGAATCGTCTCGCAAAATGCGTGTTGTTTCTCAACGCACCCAACGACGCAAAAGCGTTGAGTTGATTCGAGACCCAAATCAAGACCCATGCCTCCTGAGAAAAGGGAAATCACTTTGTATGGATTCTGTTTCACAAATAGCCTATCACCAAACACTGGGGCCACGAAATCCGCAGAACAGGTTGCCCCTTGGAAAAGACAATCGTCTTGAGTTTCCTGACGTTCCTCTCCAAGCTTGGATCGTAATGTTCAATCGAGATAATCATGCGGTTTCTATCTAACCCGTGACGACCGAGGAAACAAGCCGAATTGACAGTTTTAGCCCTGCGGGGGAGACCCAGCAGCGGAACCAGGCACACATGTCATCGTGGGCGGGGTAGGTAGGGCCTAACCTAAACGCGTTTAGTTAGTTGCAACTCGACCGGGGAATCGAGATTCTCGCTCACCGTGAGCAAAATTGCGATGAACATCTAAAGGCAGTCCCGGTAATGGCGCGGATCATATACCGGATTGGTCGAGTGAGGTTGAAGCCGCGACAACTGCCACCATTTCAATCGCTAATACACGCGGTTATACACCAGCAGTTACCGTTTCATCAACTCTCCCGGAGGAACAGCAGCGGCGATTCCTCGGTGGCCTTTGTTTGTTTGGAAGATTTCATGAACGCTTCTCTTTGACAGCGGACGCCAGGGGGAGGGTAAAGGCCTTGATCTGGGCTGTCAAATCGGGGTTGGGACCGTGGCCGGCTATTTGATTGACGATGGCGCTGCCCACGACGATCGCGTCGGCGCTGGCTGCCGCTTGCCGCGCCTGGTCCGGCGTGGAAATGCCAAATCCCACCGCGATGGGCAGGCCGGTGTGGGCGCGGATTTTGCCGACCATGTCGCCGATGGTTTCGGATAACTTCGTTTGCATCCCGGTGACTCCTTCACGGGAAACGTAATAGATGAAGCCCGCGCCGCGACGGACGATCAGCTCGATGCGCGATTCAGGAGTGGTCGGCGCGACAAGATAAATGGGGCATAATTCGGCCTTGGCCATGAGCGCTTGGTAATTCTCCGACTCCTCCGGCGGCAGATCGAGCACCAACAAGCCGTCCACACCCGCGGCGGCGGCGTCGGCAATGAATCTCTCCAAACCGTGATGGTGGATCAGGTTAAAATAGATGTAGAGGACAATCGGAATTTGGGAATCGTGGCGGATGGCGGCCACGGTTTGCAGAACTTTGACCGGTGTCGTTCCAGAGGCCAGACCGCGCTGGGCAGCCAATTGGTTCACCAATCCATCGGCCAGTGGATCACTGAACGGCACGCCTAATTCAAGAACATCAACACCGCATTGATCAAAAGCAAGCGCCAGCCGGCGGGTCATTTCGAGATTCGGATCGCCTGCGCCGATATAGACGATAAACCCCTTTTGACCCTGCGTTTTCAGCCGCGAAAATCGTTCCGCGATGCGATTCATCGGGAAAAGATGACTAGCGATGTTGACGGCGGCGCTTGACGGTGATTTGGGCGAGAGAATTGGCCAGGTTCGCCTGGACGATGGCGGCTTCTTCGTCACTGAGTTGCTCTGCCAGCCGGGCTTCGGCACGGCGGCGCGCCTCTTCGGCTTTGGCTTCGTCAATGTCGTTCGCGGCTATGGCCATGTCTGTCAAGACAGCCACATGATCGCCCGTGATTTCGACAAAACCTTCACCCACAGCCATGTATAAATCCTGGCCATCCTTGCGCACCACGATTTCCCCGGGAACCAATTGGGTCATCAGGGGGACATGGTGAGGATAAACACCCATCTCGCCTTCGGCGCCTGGCAAGGTGACCATCTCCACCTGGTCGGAGTAAGCCTGCGCGTCCGGCGTAACGATTTGAAGCTGAAGAGTGTCCGGCATTAGCCCTCTTTGATTTCGTCGATCCCGCCCTTCATATAGAAATTTCCCTCGCCGACTTCATCGTGTTTGCCTTCGAGGATTTCTTTGAAGCCGCGGACGGTTTCCGCCACCGGGACTTGTTTGCCTTCGCGTCCGGTAAAGACCTGCGCCACTGTGAACGGCTGGCTGAGGAAGCGCTGGATTTTCCGCGCGCGAAAGACCGTCAATTTGTCGTCGGGCGACAGTTCATCCATGCCCAGAATGGCAATGATGTCCTGCAAGTCTTTGTAGCGCTGGAGGACCTTCTGCACGCCGCGCGCCACGTCGTAATGTTCCTGCCCGACAATTTCCGGCGTCAGGGCGCGGGAATTGGAAGCGAGGGGATCGACGGCGGGGAAGATGCCCAACTCCGCGATGGAGCGTTCCAGCACGATGGTGGCGTCCAAATGCGCGAAAGTCGTGGCCGGCGCCGGATCGGTCAAATCGTCTGCCGGGACATAGACGGCCTGGAAAGACGTAATGGACCCTTTCTTGGTGGAAGTGATGCGTTCCTGCAAATCGCCCATTTCCGCGGCCAGGGTGGGCTGGTAGCCGACGGCGCTGGGAGTGCGTCCGAGCAAGGCGGAGACTTCCGAACCGGCCTGGGAGAAGCGGAAAATGTTGTCAATGAACAGGAGCACGTCCTGGTTCTTTTCGTCGCGGAAGTACTCCGTGATGGCCAGACCCGACAACGCGACGCGGAGGCGGGCGCCCGGCGGTTCGTTCATTTGGCCATAAACAAGAGCGATCTTGGAGTCGCCCAGGTTTTTCTGTTTGATGACATCCGCCTCGGACATTTCATGGTAGAGATCGTTGCCCTCGCGGGTGCGCTCGCCGACTCCCGCGAAGACGGAAACGCCGCCGTGCAGTTTGGCGATATTATTAATCAATTCCATGATGACGACCGTTTTGCCGACACCCGCGCCGCCAAACGCGCCGACTTTTCCGCCTTTGAGGAAGGGGCAGATCAAATCGATCACTTTGATGCCGGTGGTCAGCACTTGCGGAGAAGTGGATTGATCGACCAGCGGGGGCGCCGGACGGTGGATCGGATAATATTTTTCCGCGGTGACCGGCCCGCGCTCATCGACGGGATGCCCGGTAACGTCGAAGATCCGGCCCATCACTCCAGGGCCGACGGGCATGGAAATAGGAGCGCCGGTGTCAACAACCTCCAAACCGCGTTTGAGCCCCTCGGTGCTGGACATGGCGACGGAACGCACCCAGTTGTCTCCCAGGTGCTGTTGCACTTCGAGAGTCAACTTCGTTTTGCCCAAGCGGGGGACCTCGAAATCCACAGTAACGGCGTTATAAATACCGGGCAAAGCGCCGGGGAATTCAATATCGACGACCGGCCCGATGACCTGGACGATTTTGCCTTTATTCATTGTGTTAGTTCAGATCGGTTACCTAAAAGAGCGTGAAATCTAAGAATAGGAGCGGGGATATGTCAAGGCTCCTTCGCGAAAAAATCGCGGGAATCTGTCGCTTTTCACCCGGCTGAGTCATATTAAGACTCAGATTGTTTGCAAGGTCCGGCTTTTTCGCCCGTAAAAGCTTCGGAAAGTAACGATGCGGCCCCGGGCGGCGCGCGGCTGTTTGAACGCGAAATGACCGGCCTAATCTAATTTAACGAGAAAATGAAAACTTACGATTTTTCGGACCGAAAAGTGAAAGTGCTGCTGGTGTTGGCCATTTTGATTATGGGGTGGCTGTGCTTCCAAGGGGCGCTGACCGGCCACGCGCAAGCCGTTTCCAACAACCCAAACGTGCAGGAAATCGTCAAATTGTCCAAAGCTCACATGAGCGACGACGTCATCCTCTCTTACATCAAGAATTCCGGCGTTTCCTATTCGCTGAGCGCGGATGATATTCTTTACCTCAATAGCCAGGGTGTGTCGCAACCGGTCATTAGTGCGTTGCTCCAAGCCCAACCTTCCGGTCCGCCGCCGCAGAGCGCTCCGCCGCCGATGGCTCCGCCTTTCGCCCCAGGGGCTAATGCCCCTCTCACGCAGCAACCGCAAGTTTCGCCTTATCCCACGCCCTATCCTGTCCCGCAGCCCACCACGCCCCCACCCCCGGTGCCGGACGCGTCTGCTGGACCGCTTCCGGGATCGGAAGTGACGCTTCCTTATTTCCAGACTCAACTGTCACCCTACGGCGCGTGGGTCGATGTTCCGGGCTATGGTCCTTGCTGGAGACCTTCCATTACCACCCAAGACCCTGATTGGCGCCCTTACTTCAACGGCGGCCATTGGGAATACACCGATGACGGCTGGTTTTGGCGCTCAGATTACCCTTGGGGCGAATACGTCTTCCATTATGGCCGCTGGGCGCGGGACCCGCGTTTCGGATGGTTGTGGATTCCCGGTTACCACTGGGGACCAGCCTGGGTTTGCTGGCGCAACGCCGAGGCTGAGGGATTTTGCGGCTGGGCGCCATTGCCGCCAGGCGCCCGGTTTGAACTCGGCGTGGGCCTGACGTGGAATGGCCGGGTTGCCGTGGACGCGGATTTTGGCCTGGCGCCGGACGCGTTCGTGTTTGTCGGTTTTGATCATTTCTGGGCGCGCGATTACCGGCTCTTCGCCGCGCCGCCGTGGCGGGTCTCTATCCTCTTTCACCGCAGTTTCCTCGCCAATAACTATCGTTTTGTGGGCGGTCACTTCTTCGTCGGCGGAATTGGCCGTGAGCGGGTGGCTGCGCTGACGCACCACGATGTCGTGGCCGGGAGGATCGATTTCCATGACAGCCGCATCGCGCATGAACGCGAAATCCAGCACGATCGCGGCCGCGAAATCGAGCGCAGCCGCGAAGCAGGACGCGGCGGAGAACGCGAGCATCGTTAGGCGGCCTATAGGTTTTGCGCGTAGGAGATAAATTTGCGGTATTCCGCGAGAATGGATTCCAACGCGGCGACGAAAGCCCATTCTGTCAAGTAGGCGGGATGATGGTTGGGCGCTTCCAGGACAATCTCAAAGGGCCTCGAACGGACACTGGGCGGCGCCCGCAGCACGCCGGGGAATGAATCGCGCACGACTGAATCTTCCGCCGGAAACCCGTCAATCAGCGCCCGGGTGTCAAGCGGAAGGAACGCATCCGCCGCTTTTAGCGCCGGTTTGATCAGGTTCTCGGTCAGCGTCGCGCCGCCCACAATCCCATAAAAACCGTCGGAAGTGTCATCGATATGCAACGAAATGATCCCGTGAAAGGAATGGGCCTTCAATTCGGTTTGCAATAGCCGCGTTTCCGGTTCGGTCGTGTTGCGCCAGAACTTACGATTGATGTCCTTGCCTCGCCGTGAGTGACGGGTGTTGTCCTCAAAACCGGTGGGATTGCACACCGGGTAAACGGACAGGCAATATCCCGCGGCCAAATCAGGATACTGTTCCAGAAAGGTGAGGAACCGGATCGCCGCGTAAACGCCTTCCGGTTCGTCACCGTGAATGCCCGCAAAAATTCCAATCCTTGTCGGCGTGTCGCCGCTCCTGGGCCCGATAAATAGATAACGCGGAAGGACGTAGGATTCGCCGTCCAATTCAAAACGCGCGTCGCGATTTACGATGAAATTGGGGGAATCCTTGGCCATCCGATCCAGCGGCGTCAGCAGATCGTTGAGGGAACGACGGTGTGCGGAGACGCCTTGATTGCGGGTATTCTGGCCGACTTTCTGCCGGATTGTCGCTGAGGAAAAATTCTTCATATGTCGGGGCCAAAAATAACAAAAATGAATACTATGTCAATAGAGAATATTATTATAATGGGCACGAAAACATTTAAGAGCCTTATAATGAGCCGCTTACAATGTTGTTTTTTCTGACGAACTGATCGCTCGGCCATTCAGTTTCCGGTGATGGACCACATTCCCCTTGGGACATTGGTCGTTCCAGAACCGACGGTTTCCTGCATCGTATAGAGCGAAACATGGCCGTCGAAAAACAGGTAATTGAAGTGTTTCCCTTGAAGTTGATAAAGAGCCAATCCTTGGTTAAT
Organism: Limisphaerales bacterium; assembly: GCA_052139695.1. Taxonomy (GTDB): domain Bacteria; phylum Verrucomicrobiota; class Verrucomicrobiia; order Limisphaerales; family Palsa-1400; genus PLGF01. The sequence goes on along the minus strand of JBKQWF010000315.1, from coordinate 21,538 downwards.
CGGGTCCTCCGGGTCCGTCTGATAACATTCGCCAATGCCCTGGCCCGAAGAAGAGCTGGCCGGCGCGATGGAGATGGCGGGCCAGACATTTCCGCAGGTATTGTCGCCGGACGGTTGCTCGACGAGATTGATCGTCCCCGACGGGTTAAAGAGCACCGAAGACCTATAGCTGGGAGCGCCGGAGAGTGCGTGCGGGGACGTCCAATAAACTCCCAAGCCATCACTCGGCTTGGGCAGCGCGGCCGCGCCCATGGTCAAGCCGCCATCCCCCCAGTTGTTCGAGATATAATTCATCGCGTATGTTCGCCGTCCGACAGTCGGATCCGTTGTCGTCCAATAGCTATCGGGCCCCATATCGGACGGACAGCGCAGAATTTGAGAGACGAGCGTTTGATCAACCGCGCCGCTCATCAAGACGGCTTGGCTGAGGCTGCCGTTGCCGCCGACGTATTGATGGATGGCGGTGTCCCAGGTGTATTGCGAATTGTCCGCGCCATCCAAAGCACCGGCGGGGTAAGTATCCTGGCTGTCGCCCACGTAAAGATTGAAAGCGATGCCAAGCTGTTTCATGTTCGATTTGCACTTGGCCGTATTCGCCGCTTGTTTCGCCCTTGCCAGAGCCGGCAGCAGCATCGCCGCCAGAATGGCAATAATGGCAATAACGACAAGAAGCTCAATGAGAGTAAAAGCGTCGCGGCGTCTCAGCCTGTCGGTTGGTCTTTTCATCCGTTCCATTGAGATGCTCTTAAGGTAGAACCAGTCCAAAGGATGATCAAGCCATCGCGCTCTCAAAAAAAGACAGGTAAAGTGTAATTCTAAAGGATAGGTGCGGCGGCTTGCCGCTGGGAGGCGCGCACAACACAGAGTATGTCAAGTTTGCTTGCGGCACCCGGCTTTACGGTGCAGGTTTGGGACAATTATGAGCCAGCTTCGCATCGCATTTCTGGGACTGGGCACCATGGGCTCAGGCATGGCCCGCCGCCTTCTTGCCCACGACTTCCCACTGGCGGTTTTCAATCGAAATCCAGACAGGGCGGCGCCTTTTGCCGCGGCCGGAGCGCGTGTCGCTTCGACGCCGCGCGACGCGGCTTCGGGGGCGCAGGTGATCATGAGCATTGTTTCGGAGGACCAAGCCTCGCGCGCCATTTGGCTTGGGCCGGAAGGCGCCTTGGCTGGGGCTGGGGCGGGCGTCATTTGCGTCGAGTCCAGCACCCTGACCGTCGATTGGGTGCGGGAGTTGGGCGCGGCCGCCAGGGAGAAGGGAGCCGAGTTCGTGGATGCGCCGGTGACGGGCAGCAAACCGTAGGCAGCGGCGGGAGAATTGAACTTCCTGGTGGGCGGTTCGACCGCGGCCATCGAGAAAATCCGTCCCATGCTGGCCGTCATGAGCAAGAATATCATCGTGGCGGGAGCGTCGGGCAGCGGCGCGCTGCTCAAGCTGATCAACAATTTTGTTTGCGGCACGGAGACGGCGGCCGTGGCCGAAGCGTTGGTTTTGGCGGAGCGGAGCGGCTTGGACCGCGCCAAGGTGCTGGAAGTTTTGACCTTGGGAGCCGCCGGCAGCCCCATGGTCAAAACCGTGGCGGGGCGCATGGCCGCGTCTGATTTTACTCCGAATTTTCAGGTCCGGCTGGTGGCCAAGGACCTGCGCTACGCCTGCGCGGAAGCGAAGAAGGTCTCTTTGGAATTATTGACAGCCGCGGCCGCGCTGGAGGAGTTCCAGCGGGCGATCGCCGCTGGACTCGGAGAACGCGACATCGCCGCCGTCCTGGAATCCGTCCGCCAGCGTTCGTGATGGAAACATCCCGGCATTCAGTTGCGTCCGCGCGATGGGGGTGAGAAAACGACAAACCAAAGCGTTATTCCCCCTTGGAGGAGAACTGGTCTTCCTTCTCTTTAAAGAGAATATTAAAGGTCGTCATGGAGCCGTAGCAGCGGGTGATGTATTGCTGCATCTCCACTTTCTCCGCATCGGACAGCTTTTCGTGGGCGTTTATCTTTTGTTCCAGCACGCGCAGATTATTGCGGAGCATGACAATTTTGTGAAAGAAGACTTCCAGCGGAACTTCCTTGCTCTGCAGCGCGCCGTCGGTCGGGCGCATCACCAAGGTCCCGCTTTTCCAGCGCGCGGCCAGTTTCTCGATCGTCGCCTCGTCCCGCTCGATGCCTAGTTCTTTGAGCGTGACGCTGACGGTTTCGGCCACCAAAGTGGAAAGGGGAGCCGTCAAGCCGCTGATTTCCGCCAGAGCTTCGGCCGGCTGCAAGTCGCTGTGCTCCGGGGCGAGTGTGCGCAAGCCAGAGTCAAATCGAATATCCGCCAAATGCTCCGAAACGCTCTTGACTGTGCCGACGCCGTAATCGGGATGGCGGACTTTCATCCCGACGTACATTGATTGAAGTCTCATCCTGTCTGCAAACGTTAAAACCAAAGGGGCGGGGGACGCAATAGTTTTGTGGCCCCCCTAGCCCCCCTAGCCCCCCAAATCCTAAGGCGAGCGAATTTCCGGCTCGGGGCGCGCGACCGTCCCGGTCGCCGCGGTCGGCGTCTCGCCGACCGCATCTTGCCGGTGCTATACGATTCCTATCGAAGCACTCAGACGCAGCGTGAGCGTTAGGATTTGGGAGCCCGCTGGCCCGGCCCTTCTGACCATCCATTAATATCGGTGGCGGATGCCACCGCCGCCCCATCTGAACGGGCCGCAGGCAGGTGGGCTGGAGTCGCGATGTCGCGACCTCGCTTGATGCCGCTTTGTCCTCTTCGCAAGAATGATATGGCACGGCTTTTGCGACAGTCTCAATTGCGTGTCTCACCAATCCGCGTGTGCGGCTTGGGCGGGGCCCGGATGAGCTCAACATCTGGGCCCCGTTTCGTTTTTCAGAGGGCAAAAACATTACCCCTCGCCGTTTCTTGCTTGAAACGACAAGTGTAAGCAACAGCAGCAGGAAATATCCTGCGTCTGCCGCTTTTCGCGGGGGGCGAAGGGTAAGGGATTTACGAGAGATGCCCGGAGACCAATTTGGTCATCTCGAACATGCTCACCTGCTTTTTGCCGCCGAAGACGGCTTGCAGGTTCTCATCCGCGTTGATCTGGGTCTTGACCTTTTTGTCTTGCAGGCCGTTCTTGCGGATATAGGCCCAAAGCTTTTTGGTTAATTCGGTTCGGGGAAGAGGGGTCGAACCGACGACTTTTGCCAGCTTTTCGTCCGGTTGAACCGGTTTCATAAAGGCGGCACTGGGTTTTCTTTTGGACTTGGTGATCTTAGCCATGCCTTTTTTCTGAACCCACCCGGCCCAGATTGCAACATTAAATTAACACAAATGCTCTTTTTCACACCCGGAAGAGCGTCTCAAACGTAAAGGGCGGCCTGCAAATCCCGGACAACAACGCTCATATAGGGGTAGCGGTCTGCCATGTCCGGCTCCAGGCATTTCATAATGACCTTCTCCAGCGACGCGGGAATGTCCGGATTAAGATCGCGGGGGCGCGCCATGTCGCGCGACAGTTGTTTGCGCAGAATCTCGTCAGGAGAATCGCCGGGAAACGGTTTGGCGCCGGTGAGAACTTCATAAACGGTAACGCCAACGGCAAAAATGTCGGCTCGCTGGTCAACGCCCTCATGCTGAAGGCGTTCCGGGGCCATATAAGCCGGAGTGCCGGCGCGGTGGGGCAGGGCCTGCGGTTCATCAAGCTTGGAACGTGCCAGATCAAAGTCAATGAGGCGGATATTGGCATTGGGAGTGACCAAAATGTTCTCAGGCTTGAAGTCCAAATGGATGAACCCGCTGTCGTGGACCTGCTCCAGCGCTACGGCCATATCGATGACAATTTGGGCCACATTCTCTGCCAGGACCTCGTCGCCCCGGGAAAGGAGCAGCTTGAGATTGGAGCCGGCTACATAATCCATCAGCAAGTAGGGCGTCCCCTCGATTTTGCCGTGCTCAACGTATTTAACGATGAATTCGTGGTGAATCTGGGCCAGAATTTCGCATCCGTGGAAAAACCGTTTTCTTTCCACAAAATTGAGAAGACGATTGTCCCACATCCGGCGCAAGGCGTAGGTGCGGCTCTCGGGGTCGGTCGCCACCCAAACTTCGGAAACTCCGCCTCGGTTGATTAATTCTTGAAGATAGAAACGCCCGAACCGCCCGGGCTGCGGGGTGGCGTCATTTGCCGGTGCCGATTTGTTGAACTGCATAGCGTCCGCGGCAATTATGCCACAGGACACTGCCATCTCATGTCAAAACTTGGCTATTGGCAAGATTTTGTGGTGTTTTCAAGCGGTGGCCGCGCTTTGGGGCACAGGGCTGTCCAGACAATCGCGCACGACCTGCAAAAGTGTCGCCGGTCGATATGGCTTGGGCAGAAAGTGACCCTCCGCGACATTATCCAGGTCGGCCCCGGGCATGCCCGCGGTGTAGCCGCTCGTAAAGATGACGCGCAAACTGGGGTCCTCCTGAGTCAACCGCTCGGCCAATTTCCGGCCGGTTAAGCCGTCGGGCATGACCATATCGGTCAAGAGCAAATCAATGTCGCCATCGCGCTGAGCCCAGGTCTCGAGGGCCTTGGCGCCGGAAGCGGCTGTGATGACGCGGTAGTCGCGCGATTTGAGCACCTGGGCGACCAGATCGCGCAAATCCGGCTCGTCTTCCACCACCAGAATAGTCTCGCGACCACCCTTGACCGGTTTGGCTGGCAGCGCGCCGGCAGCGGGTTGAGGTTGGCTGGCGGCGAGAACGGGGAGGAAAATGAGAAAGCTCGTGCCTTCGCCGACTTTCGTGAGAACGTCCACCCAGCCGTGATGCTGTTTGGCAATCGCATAGACTGTGGCCAAGCCCAGTCCGGTACCTTTGCCGACCGGCTTTGTCGTAAAAAATGGATCAAAGATGCGCGGCAAAGTTTCCGATGGAATGCCCACGCCAGTGTCCTTGACCGCAAGTCGAACATATTCTCCCGGACGGGCGTCAGGGTTGGAACCGAGGTCGCTTGCCGCCAGTTGCACGGTTTCCGCTGTAATTGTCAGATGACCGCCTTCGGCCATAGCGTCGCGGGCGTTGGTGGCCAGGTTCATCAGCAGCGTCTCCATCATGGTGGAGTCGGCGCGGACATTGGGCAGGCTGGGCGGGGCGTTGATGGTGAGTGTAATGCTTTCCGTGAGAACGCGCGGCAGCATATCGGAAACCGTGCCAAGGGTCTCACACAGGTTGAGAGGGCGCAATTCCAGCGCCTGCTGGCGGCTGAACGTCAATAATTGCCGGACCAGGCGGCTGGCCCGCTCGGCTGCGGCGCAAACATTGCGCAAAGGCTTGGCCTCTTCCGATTCCGGCGGTTTGGAAGCAAGCAATAAGCTGGCGTTGCCTTGGACGACCAGAAGGATGTTGTTGAAATCATGCGCGACGCCCGCGGCCAACTGCCCTATAGCCTCCATTTTCCGCGCCTGCTGAAGCTGGTTCTGGAGATGGATTTGCTCGGTGAGGTCTTGCGCGATCATCAGGAGAGCCGGGGAGCCATTGCGGTCGATCATTTCCACCGTGAAAAGAGCTTCAGCGACCCGGCCGGTTTTCCCGCGGATATGGCCGCGCAGGTTGCAGACGGAGAGTTCGTTGCGGACTCTTTCAAGCAAGGCCTTTTCCCATGCGGGGTCGTTCCAAAGGTTCAACTGGGCAGGCGTGTAGCCGATCAATTCCTCCCGGCTGTAGCCGGTGATGGCGGGAAAGCTCTGGTTCACCTCCAAGAACTTTTCGTCCTGCGCCGAGAGGATGGCCAATGGGACCGGGCTGACCATGAAGGCCTTGGAAAAACGTTCCTCGGAGCGGCCCAGGGCGCTCTCGGCCAGCCGGCGCTCGGCCATCTCTTTGGCGAGCTTTTCCGTGGCCGATTGCAGCTCGCAGGTGCGTTTGGCGATCAGGCCGTCCAGGTTGCTGAAACGGTCGTTCGCGGCCTGCGAGAGGCTCCATTTTAATGTTAAAGCGTCGGCCAACTGCAAAACTTCGATGGCGTCAAACGGCTTTTTGAGCACGAACAAGTTCTCCGGCCGCCCGATCTGGAGGACCCGTTGCTCCCAGGAACTGTCTGAATAACCCGTGCAAATGACCACCTGCAAATCTGGATATTGCTTCCATATTTGGAGGGTGGTTTCGACCCCATCCCACCCTGGAGGCATGCGCACATCGATAAAGGCCAGGGCAAACGGTTGCCGAGCCTCGGCCGCGGCCTGGATTTTCCGCAACCCTTCCTGGCCTTGCAGCGCTGTCTCCACTTGGAAAACCGCTCGCCGGCCATTCAATGGAGCAGGATGGGGGCACGCACGCTGCAGAATGGTGCGTATCACGTCGTGAATCGATGGATTGTCATCGATCACCAGAACGCGGCTATTGCGCGTTGAGGCGGAAATATTCATGAGTCTGTCCTTTCGCCGATCACCGGCTCCAACTGAGTCCAAGCGTCCTTGCTCGGACCGTCACCCCATAGAAATCGCCCCGGAGATCCGTCTCGCTTCGCCGTTGCTGTCGTCATGGCGTATCGAGGCACGCGACACGTGCTCCGTGCTCCGTCTTTTTTAGTTTCCGTCATTTCTACTGCGACAATACCGTATCGGCGGAGGTGAAGAGGAACTTAAGCGGAAATTGTTGAACGGCATCTCGTCGGTAGAAAGACAGATGGATGATTGCCACGGCGGGCAGAAGCAGGTATTAATTCCTGGTGGCAACGGTTGGTGAACAATTGCGCCAGGCGCGCGAGGCCCAGAAACTGGAAATCCATCAGGTCGCGGATACGACAAAGATTCGCGGCGACCATCTTCGCGCCCTTGAAGCAGGCAATTACACCATCTTCTCCGCGCCGGTCTATATCCGCGGCTTTGTTCGCACTTATGCGAGCCTGCTGCATCTGGATACAAAACAAATCCTGGAACAACTTGGACGCGAGCTGGCCGATTCCGGGCAGATTGACCCCAGCCTGGCGCCGGTCGAGCGAAGCACGGTGGACCGCGCCATGTTTCAATTGGCCCAAGGTAGCCGCCGCCTTTTGCTTCCCGCCACCCTGGCGGTGTTGGCCCTGATCGTCGTGGTGGCGGCCTATTTGGTGGCACGCCATGCTCGTAACGGCGACCCCACCGCCCGCCTGGGCGAGGATTTTTACCAGACCCCAACCAATACGGGAGACACGCTTCCTTTGCCTCCCATCCGCTAAATGAGTGACACAACTGCTGCCTTGCCCGCCAGCCACGCAACTTCTCCGCCGCGCCTCTCACAATTGCGAGGATTGGATTATTCGGTGGTCCAGCAATGCATGCACTGCGGTCTTTGCCTGCCAACTTGCCCGACCTATGACGCCACGAAGATGGAGCGCCACAGCCCGCGCGGTCGTATTTCACTCATGCGCGCCATTGCCGATGGCCGCCTGGAACCCAGCCGGACTTTCGCGGAGGAAATGTATTTCTGCCTGGGTTGTCTGGCATGCATGACGGCTTGTCCGGCTGGAGTTAATTACGCCGAACTGTTCGAGCACGCCCGCGCGGAGGCGGAGGAAAGCGAGGTCTTGCGGAGCCCGAAGAGGAACTTCATCCGCTGGCTGACGGTGCGCTGGTTGTTTATGGATTTGGGCCGGTTGCGGTTGTTGGGACGATTGATCCGGCTTTACCAACAGCTTGGGCTGATGCGGTTGTTGCGCGGCTCCGGGGTGTTGAAACTCCTGCCGCGGCGGTTGCAGGAGTTGGAGGCGATGACGCCCAATATTCAGCCCAAGTTTTCCGCGGACATGATCGCGACCGTCACGCCAGCCGTCGGGAAAAAGCGATTCCGCGTGGGCTTGCTCACGGGCTGCGCCCAGGACCTGATGTTCAGCGATGTCAACCGCGACACGGCGGAAGTCCTGGCCCGCAACGGCTGCGAAGTGGTCACTCCCGCCCAACAGAATTGCTGCGGGTCGCTTCATGCCCATAATGGAGAGTTGGAAATGGCGCGCGAGCTGGCGCGAAAGAGCATTGATCAGTTTCCCCCCGACCAATTTGACGCCATCATCAGCAATGCCGCCGGTTGCGGTTCGCATTTGAAGCATTATCACCATTTGCTGGCGGATGATCCGGCTTATCGCGCCCGGGCGGAGCTCTGGGACGCGAAGCTCAAGGACATTAACGAATGGCTGGACGCCATCGGGTTCATGCCGCCCAAGACGGGTTGCGCCCCCCAGACCGTTACCTATCACGAAGCCTGCCATCTCTGCCACGGGCAAAAGATCACCGCGCCACCGCGGCGCCTGCTGCGCGCCATTCCGGGATTGGCGCTGGTGGAACTGCCGGAAAGCGACTGGTGCTGCGGCAGCGCGGGGATTTACAACGTCATCCAGCCGGTCATGGCTAATCAACTGCTTGACAGAAAGCTCAAGAACATTGTCTCGACCCATGCCCCGGTGATCGCCACCGCCAACCCTGGTTGCCTGGCCCACATGGCCAACGGCCTGCGCCGCCAGCATCTGCCGTTGCGCTTGGTCCACCCGGTCACACTGCTGGCGGAAGCCTATCGCGCCGAAACGCCCGCAACGCAAACAAAGACGGGGTAGATTCTTGGCAGGGCGGATTTAGAGTTTAGTCAGGGGGAGCGCGGGCGTCCCGCCAGGCGTCCCGCCCGCCGCATCAGGCGTCTCGCCTGATGCTTTCCCCAAGTGCCGCGCGAGACGCGCGCCACAGCGACCGAGACGGTCGCGCTCCCCAGGACCTTATAGATTATCCCCTGAGGTTAGCACCTTTCCCGCATCCCTGTTGTCATCGCCATGACATTCCCGGTGGAAATGGCTTCTGAATTGGTCAATAAATGTTCAAAGCTCCAGCGGCGCGCACCGAGTGCGCGCCCTGCCAAAAACTGCCAAAAAAAATCGCTTGACGTCTTGGCCAATCTGTCCTATCGTCATGGGACAGCATGACATTTCAGATCGATTTCAAATCCGGCAAGCCGGTTTATCTGCAACTGGTCGATCAAGTGCGCTACGCCGCCGCTTCCGGCGGCCTCAAGACCGGCGAACCGCTCCCCTCCATTCGACCGCTGGCCGAGCAATTGCGTTTAAACCGCAATACCGTGGCCAAGGCCTACACGGAATTGGAAAGCCTGGGCGTGATCGAAACCGTCCCCGGCAAAGGCTGTTTTCTTAAGGAAAACACTTCGCCTTTCACCCAAAAAGCGCGCCACAAAATCGTCGTTGCTCGCATTGACGAGGCGCTGATCACGGCGCACCAATTGCAGATCGACGCAGAGACCCTTTCGAGATTGGTCCAGGAACGGATTCAATTCTTCGAGCGCAAGAACGGCCAAGCCGCCGCTCCCAAACCAGAAACCTCAACCCAGGATGAAATATGGACCCCGAAACCCCCGTCATCGACATCGATTCCCTCCATCGGCGATTCGGAAAGCTGGACGCCGTTGACGGACTAAGCCTGCGCGTGCGCGCAGGGGGCTGCTACGGCTTTTTTGGCCGCAACGGCGCGGGCAAGACGACCACCATCAAATGCCTGCTCAACCTGCTGCGGCCCAGCGCCGGTTCGATCCGGGTTTTTGGCCTTGATCCGGCCAAGGAGGAGGTGACGGTCAAGTCACGGCTGGCCTACGTGCCGGACGCAGTGGCGTTCTATCCCTGGATGAGCGTGCGCGAGACGCTCCATTATTTATCCTCGTTCCGCCAACAATGGAATGAAACCGTGCAAAACGATTTGCTGCGCCGCTTCGATCTGGACCCCGAGCAAAAGACGGCCAACCTTTCCAAAGGGCAGAAGACCCAGCTCGCGCTCATCAGCGCCATCGCGCCGGAGCCGGAGTTGCTCGTGCTGGATGAACCGACCTCGGGATTGGACCCCATCGTCCGGCGGGAATTCATTGAAACGGTCATAGGCGCTTATCAATCGGGCGGCGCGGAACGGCGCACGGTTTTTGTTTCCACTCATTTGATCGCGGAATTTGAGGGGTTGATTGATGAATTCACCATCATTGAACAGGGGCGCAACCTCTTGACGATGGAGGCGGACAAGGCGCGAAATCGTTTCTGCAAAATTCATGCGCGTTACGCCGCGCCGCCGCTAGCGATGAATTTGCCGGGCGCAGTCAACTTGCGGCAAACGGGGCGCGAAGTGGACCTGCTGGCCAACGGCAACGCGAAAATGTTGATGGAGACGTTGCAAGGGCTCCATCCCGAAGAATTGCGTTGCGAAGCGCTCTCGCTGGAGGAGATTTTTGTGGCCTGCAAATCGTTGTCCAAACTTTCCGTCCCATGAAAGCCTCGCTGCAAAAAGAAACGCGGCTCCTGCTGCCAGCCTGGGGACTGGCGATGGCTGCCGCCGTCCTTCCCGCGTGCCTGCCAAACGCGACTCCCTCCGGAATCGCGCTTCCTTGCTTTGCCGTGGGAGCACTGCTCCTGGCCTTGGCGCCGTTTGGACAGGAAATTTCCCTGGGGACATTCAGCCTTTTGCTTTCCCAGCCGCAGACCCGCCTCCGGCTTTGGCAGACGAAACTCACTTCGGCCGCCCTCGCGATGCTTTCCGTCTGGGGCGTTCTGGCTGTCTTGTGGCTGGCCCGAACCCACGGATCTCCGGTCGGACGAAACCTGGTGGAGGGCGGCGCGTTGGCGTCTCTGGTCGCTTTGACCGGAGCCCTTTGGACGACGCTGCTTTTCCGCCAGAATATCGCCGCTTTTTGGGCCTCTCTGCTCATCCCGTGGTTGGTCTGCACATTATGCCCGGCCCCCTACGACCGGATATTGGAAGCAACGCCCGCAAGCGCTGTGGCTTTGCCTTTGATTGTCTATGCGGCAGCGGGATTGGTCTTTGCGCGCTGGCTGCTGCTGCGCGCGCAAGACCTGCCGTGGACCGGCGGGGTCATTTCGTTCGCCCGGCTGCGGCCGGGGACCTGGTCGTTTTCTTTGTTGACGCCCCAAAAGCGGCTGCGGCCGTGGCTGGCGCTGTTGCAAAAGGAAATCGCGCTGCAGCAAGTCACCCTTTTTCTGGTGCTGTGCTTGGCCGCGCTGCATCTCCTGGCACTGGTGGCGCGGATGATCAATCCGGCCTTCGCGAAAGCATCGTTGCCCATTAGTTCCGTTTGGATTCTCTGGCTGGCCATGCCTCTTGTCATCGGCAGCGTAGCCGTGGCTGAGGAACGTCGGCTCAACACCATGACAGGAGTGCTCTGCCTGCCCGTGCAGCGGTTTCGGCAGTTCCTCATCAAGTTTATTCTTGTCGTGGTGGCGGGAGTCATTCTCGGTGCCGCCGTTCCGTGGGCGCTGGAAGACTTCGGCCAAATTTTTGGGGCGCGGAATGAGTTGCTCAATTGGACCGGCCGGCCATCGCTGCTCCTTACGGCGGCGTCCATTGCCATCGTCTCTTTTTTCGCTTCCAGCCTGGCCCGCAACAGCCTGCACGCCTTGGGAACGGCCTTTGTCCTGTCGGGGGCATTTTTTTCTTTTGTCTTCGAGGGAAGGTCGCGGATGCTTGCAATGTCTTCGTCCTCGGGCAGCCATATGTTGGGAGCGGCTTTGATACCGGTGGCGTTGGCGGCACTGGTTTGGCCGGCGTATGCGAACTTCAAACGCATTGACCTTCACTTTGCTTGGCTGTCAAGTCTGATTGTTTGGGTGGTCACCGTGATCGTCATGCTGGCGGCGGCCCTGGGCATATCTTTTCGGCCTTGGGAGTTGTTGCTCCCGCTGGAACCGCGCCACGGTCAGGCCCGGATTGAGCTGTCGTCTCACCCGCGCGTTTGCGCGACATCCTCACGGGTCTTTGTTTTGTTGGCAGACGGGAGGCTATGGCAGAGTCCAATCGTTGAAAGCGCCACTCATCGGTATTTTTCAGGCTTGGACGGTAAATTCTCGTTTAGGCGCATTGGTATCGGGCGGTTAATGGCTTTGTCGGGCTTTGTCCCCGGAACAAACTGGGTTGACCTCGCCGCCGGTTTCTATGGCGCTTTAGCCATTCAATCCGATCACAGTCTGTGGAGTCTCTTTGAAACGTCAGAGCCAGGGCTTTTCAGAGACCTGGCTCTGAGACAGGTTGATTTCGGGTCCGATTGGAAATCGGTGGCGGCCGCAGAATCAGGCGACCACTATTTTGCCATGAAGCAGGACGGAACTCTTTGGAGGCTGGACGGCCCGTTGCAAAGGCCTTTAGCGATAAGCAGTGGAGGCGGATGGATCAATATCTTCGGCACAACCTACGGCGAGCTGATTGCGGTGAAGCAAGACGGCTCCGTTTGGTGTTGGGTCCGTGAAGACGCGCGCAAAGGAGGACCTTGGTGCGCAGCGTCAGAATTGCCGTTTAAAGGAACTAACTGGGTGTCATTCACGCGGCTGGGTTCGATCATTGGGCTAGATTCAACAGGGGAAATTTGGGACGACCATCATTTGCGCTATCCTGGATGGCGGGCTTTGGCTGGAGACTGGAGCGGCGTGGGTTTAGTGGACGCGACCGGTCACCTTTGGAGGGTAGGAGATAAGAGAGAGCCGCAGCCAATACTCAAGCATCGCCGAACAGTGCGGCCAACGAGCAAATACTCCGACTGGCTTAGCGTCACAGGCGGTGACTTTTCGATCATTGCTCTCGCTGAGGACGGGACTTTATCCTCGTGGCACACGCTGATTCCGTGGGAAACCCAAACGCCACTGCTGGTCCCGACACGCAAACCAGAATGGAGCATTAACCTTTTTGCGCACCCTGCAAGCGCGGCTCAGGAACATTAGGGCGGCGCGGCAGCGCCGCCCCACCTTATGTTATGTTGGGTGGGGCGTTGCTGCCGCAACGCCCTAATTTCGTCCGCCGAAAAGTCGTTCCAAAGATTCTGCGTTGCCTTCGCGAACTTCTGTCCTAATCTGCGCGGGATGACGAGACCGACCGCTGCTTCCCGATACGCGACCGGCACGCTGACGATTGGCGGCGAGCCGTGCGTCGTGGGCGCCTTGTCGTCGTTGGAGGCCTCTGCCGTGGCGGGCTTTACTGGTGATCTTGTTGAGGTGCGGCTGGACAAAACTTCACGGCCGGCGGACTGGCTGGAGCGCTGCCAAGCCATTGAGAGGGCGGGCAAACCGGTCTTGCTAACGGCGCGCTTGCGCAGCGAAGGCGGCGAGTGGGCGGAGGATGACGCGCCGCGTTTGGCGGTTTACCAACGAGCAGTGCGCGCGCTGGCTGCCGTCGATATTGAACTGAGCAGCCCGATTTGCGAGACTGTTGCCAGGGAGGCGGCTGGGCAACGAAAGATTTGCATCGTCTCCTACCATGATTTCCAGAAAACGCCGCCGTTAGTGGAGCTTTGTCAGGTTATCGAAAGGGGGCAGGGGATTGGGTCGATTGTGAAAATTGCCACGATGATCCAGCAGCCGGGCGATGTGGGTTTGCTGGAATCCTTGCTGCAAAAATCCTGGACCAAACCGCTGTGCGTCATTGCCATGGGCGAGAAATGGTCGGCGACGCGAGTCTCCTTCGCCCGTCTCGGATCGTGCCTGACTTATGGCTACCTCGACAAACCAACCGCTCCCGGCCAATTGTCCGCCGCCGAATTGGTGCGGCAACTCAAGTGATTTTCCAGCGCTGGTTCATAAAAACTATAATCGGTGGGGCGGCGGTGCTCCGCCGCCCTGAAAGAGTTGAAGCAAAGGTTTCCTTGTGGGCTGCGACTAAGAGAACGGGCAAAGGTAGGGCGCGTCACTCCGTGCGCGCCTCCCCCGGCGGCCAGCGGAGTGGCCGCCCTACCGCGGCCAACCATCGCTGGCTACCGCCGCTGACCAAATTTGCATTCTTCTCTTCGATAGATGTGTTTGACAAACGATCTCTTTCGCTCCCTGTTCTCCTGGCCTGCGGGTTGTGCCTGCCTTGTCTTGCAACCCCGGTCATGGTGCAGGATTTCGAGGGCCCTTCCTCGGTGCCGGCGGTGTGGGTCGTCAATATTCCCAATGAGAACGCTTCCATCCAGCTTTCCACCGAACAACCGCACGACGGCCAGCGCTGTTTGAAGCTGCACTACCAGTTCCTCAGCACGGGCGATTTCCAATACCTTGGCATTCCGCTTAAAGTCACGATTCAGAACCCAGTCCACATCCTGCGTTTTTGGCTCAAGGGCGACAATCAACACTGTTCTTACGGAGTCCGGCTCACTGATGCCAGCGGCGAAACGCATCAGTACAGCAGGAATAGCGGCCAGGGCGGCATCATCGATTTCACCGGCTGGCGCGAAGTCCTGATTGACCTGGACTCCGGCCACGAAACCTGGGGTGGCGACAAAAATGGCAAAATGGATTATCCCATCACCGAGATCGCATTTACCCTCGGCCAACCGACCGAAGACGGAAAACGGTTGGCGGTTGAGAGCGACCTTTTCATTGATTCCTTTAGTGTGGATGAGACTCGCCCCGGCCAGATTTCTGTGGTTTCGCCGGAGTATTGCTCCGACGTTAGGGGAAACACCGCCATTGCCGTTTTGGCCCCAGGCTTCAAAGCCGTCAGCGTGAAATGCTGGAAGCAAGGACCGGGATTTGGCTCGGATTCCACCGTGGCCACGGTGGCGCTCGACGCCAACGGCGCGGGCTCGTTCGTTTTTCCCGCCGACTCCTATCCTCGTGGCCCGATCACGGTGAGGATGAGCGCTGACAGCGGCAGCATCAAAGACAATTGCTATCTCCAACTCTACAACAAGGGCGGCATTTCCTGGAACGAAGGTTTGCCAGCGGACCCTCCCGCGGCCAAAGGCATGAAACTCGTTTTTGCCGACGATTTTAGCGCGCCGCTCTCTATTTCCAGCATCGATCCAAGAGCAACCTATTACGATCACAAGCCGCCGGACGGCTCGCAGGACTTTAGTGTTCATACGTTTTGCGGATACGATTCCTCGCGGAACCCATTTTCCCAGGTCGATTCCTATTTGCGCATCCGCGCCAACGACAAGACCCATAGCGCCGGTTTGATTTCATCCCTCAAGCGGGACGGCAGCGGCGTGACCGCCAAGGCGCCTTGTTACTTTGAGTGCCGTTTTCTCGCCCCGAACGCGATCGGCACCTGGCCAGCCTTCTGGCTCCTCAATGCCACCTCTCCAGGCGATGAATTGGACATCATCGAGGCCTACGGCGGCGAAGGCCCGCGTGAGCCTAATTCTTTCGATGCCTACATGATTACGCCCCATTGCTGGAATCAGGGCGAGGGCGGAAAAGCTGTCGAAAAGAAAGCCTGGGAGGCCGTGCATGACCCCATCAAAATGCGGCAATTCGGCATCCCCTCCACCTGGTTCGAAACGTTCCACACCTACGGCTGCAAGATCACGGAGACGGACACGATCTATTATTGCGATAATGTCGAAGTAGGCCGGCACGCCACACTGCCGCTCTCCAAAGAGCGCCCGTTTTTCTTCTTGATCAACCTTGCCACGGGCGGCGGTTGG
Source organism: Limisphaerales bacterium (assembly GCA_052139695.1). Taxonomy (GTDB): domain Bacteria; phylum Verrucomicrobiota; class Verrucomicrobiia; order Limisphaerales; family Palsa-1400; genus PLGF01. Next base: position 6,141 of record JBKQWF010000315.1, on the reverse strand, counting down.
CCGGTCGATTTGTCTCGTTATCATGGCCTGGCCGACATGTATGTTGATTTTGTGCGGGTATATGCGAACCCTGATCATTAGCCACAAGATCAAAACTTGCTCGAATGGGGAAACCCTTTCGTTCCGGGGAGCGCGGTCGTCCCGACCGCTGCCGTCGGGCGGCGCGCACGGAGTGACGCGCCCTACCAGCGCCTTTGCCCGCGCAACAAATTTGACCTCGTGGTGTTAATCCATAAGATTGAGTTACATGAGCAGTTTGACAAAGGTGACGCAGGTAACCGGAGTTTTGGCGCTGGCCGGCGGCATCGGGATTTTGATTGGCTGGTTGGCGAGCCGCCAGGGTTCCGTCCAGCCCATCGTGGTTCCAGCGACTTCGGAGCCCTTGCCGGTAGTTTTGCCGACGGCGCCACCGGTCGCGGAAACAGCGGGTTCTGCTCTCGCGTCGAGGGCGAAATTGCCGGTGGCAGACCCCATTATCGATCCGGGCCCTGCCGAGTGGGAGCAAAAACTTGACGCCGTGCTGCTTTCCGAAGCGGACGATAACACCAAGGCCGACCGCATTTTGGCGTTAATCCCCACAGCGCCGCCTGATGCGCAGGCAGAGCTATCGCAGCACCTGGTGAATATGGTGCGCGACGACCATTACGATGGCGCCGCGCAACTGCTGACCAACGCAGCTACCCCTACCGCCGTTTCCTCAGTCCTGATGAATGATCTGTTGAACCGCAATAATACCCTCAAGCTGCCGATGCTTCTTGCCGTGGCCCGCGAGGACGATAACGCATTAAAGGATCAAGCCCGCGAGATGCTCGAACTGCTGATTCAGGAAGATAACGGCACGAACTGGGACCAATGGTCTGCCTCGATCGACACCTGGCTGCAAAATAATCCGCAATAGCCCAGCCCATTTTGGTGGGGCGGAGCTGCCGCTCCGCCCAAATCCTCCCCGTCATCAGCGGATTTTAGGCATTTTGACAAATACTTCGCGCCTACGGCGCTGGCGGATTGACGCCCATCAGAGGGCTCGTCGGAAATGCATGTAAGGTGCGGCGCGGCAGCACTGCCCCACCAGTTTTTGTCGGACTGATACCCTTAATCGCACCTCTTTCGGTAATGCCAGTGGACTCCCGCCGCGGTTCCAGTATTGTGTCATTCGGGTAACGCATCGTTTCCCCCAACTATGGACACTATTCCGACTCTCTTATTGAAACCGGGCGCCGCTGACCGCGTCCTGGCGGGCCATCCGTGGATTTACGCCGGCTCCATTCTCCGTTCGACCGCTCCGGTGGCCGACGGCGCGCTGGTCCAGATCAAAGACCATCGGCAACGGTTTCTGGGTGTCGGCTTCTATAATTCAAAATCAAAAATCCAGGCGCGCGTCCTCGATGCGGAACGCGTCGCCATCGACACCGGCTTTTTCGAGCGCCGGTTCCGCGAGGCCCTGGCCGTCCGGCAAAGGCATCTTTCGGGCGCCTCCTCCTTTCGCGTCGTCAATGCCGAAAGCGATTTTCTCAGTGGATTGATCATTGACAAATATGCCGATGTTCTGGTCATGCAAATCTCTTCCCTCGGCATGGACCAGCGCAAGCAGATGATTGTGGACGCGTTGCAGGCCGTGTTCCAGCCCCGCGCCATCTTTGAGCGGAATGAAGCGTCTTTCCGCAAGTTCGAGGGCATGTCCGAAAGCAACGCTCTTCTCGCCGGCACGCTGGACGGCCCCGTCCCGATTGAGCTCAACGGCTTGAAATTCGAGGTGGATATTCTCGGCGGCCACAAGACGGGCCTGTATCTGGATCAGCAGAAAAACTACGCTCTCGTTGCGGGCCTGATCCACAGCGGCGAGGTCCTTGATTGCTTCAGTTTTTCCGGCGGCTTTGCCTTGCACTGCGCCCGGGCTGGGGCGGCCCGCGTCCATTGCCTGGAGCAAAGCGCGGACGCCTCCGCCGCGCTCTTGCGGCATGCCGGGAGCAATGGGTTGGCGGAGAAAGTTTCCGTCGAAACCGTGAATGTTTTTGACTGGCTGAGGGAACGCACCGCCGTCCGGCCGCATGAAAAGGTCATTCCCCGGTATGACGCCGTCATCCTGGACCCGCCTTCGTTTACCCGGACGCGTTCGGCGGTGGACGACGCCCTGCGCGGCTACAAGGAAATCCACTTGCGCGCCCTCAAATTGCTCAAGCCCGGCGGAACGCTCGCCACGTTTTGTTGTTCCCATCACGTCGATGCCGCGCTTTTTGAAAGCATTATTCTCGAGGCCGCTTTTGACGCCCGGCATATCTTGCGTCGTGTGGCCAAATTTGCCCAATCGCCAGACCACCCCATCCTGCCCTCCATCCCTGAAACCGAATACCTGAAAGGCTTTGCCATGGAAGTGGCGCGGTGAGGGATTGGGGGTCATTGAGAATTGGCCATCGAAAATTTGCCATCTGTCATGTAAATAGGTTTGAAATTTGGGCGTTGCGGCAACAATGCTCTGCCCCAAGAAGGTGGGGCGGCGCTGCTGCGCCGCCTAAACATGATGAATTTGCAATTTTGAGATGGCCAGAGACCTCGCGTCACGTTAAGCAGTCGCAGTGGACCAGACTGCCGCCATTCCAGTGCGCTCCCGCCGCAATTATCCGTTGCTGTTGGCCAGCCAGTTTCTCAGCGCCTTTGGCGATAACCTGCTGCTGATGATCATGCTGGGGCCATTTTTGACCCGGTTCAAAAACGGGACCATCACCGCGCAAGCCCAGAGCCTGGCGAATGTGTGGTATCCCAGCTTGCTCTTTATCCCCTACGTGCTGCTGGCGCCCTTCTCCGGCTACCTCAACGACCGCTTTTCCAAAAACCGCTGGCTGGTCGGCGGCAACGCCATCAAATTATTGGGCGCGGCTGTCACGGCCATGAACATCGTTTCCGCGGAATGGTGGATGGCGGTGGGCTATTTAATTGTCGGCGTGGGTGCCTGCGTCTATTCACCCGCGAAATATGGCATCCTGCCGGAAATTCTTCCCACGGAGCGCCTCGTCAAAGCCAATGGCACCGTCGAACTTCTCACCCTGGTTGCCATTTTGACGGGCAATATCGGCGGGGCCATCGCCTTTGACAGGCTGCCGCTTTCGGCTTGTTACGCCATTACGGTCATGCTTTACGGGCTTTCTCTCGTCTTGAATTTGTTTATGTCCCGCACCCCTTCGTATCGCGACGTGCGTTACCAGGAGAGCGCGCAGGAGTTTTTTCACAACCTTCGCCAGCTATTCGCGCAAAAGCGCCTGGCCCGGGTGCTCTGCGGGACGGCGATGTTTTGGGTCTGCGGGGCGGTGCTGAAAATGAATTTCCAACCGTGGGGCCAGCAGGTATTAAAGCTCAAGACCATGACGCAAATCAGCCTGCTCGGTTTGTGGCTCAGCCTGGGGGTCATGGCCGGCAGTGTGCTGGCCGGACAACTCTATCGCGTGGGCGATTTGCATGCCACGCGCCGTTATGCCTGGATGCTCGCGGCGGGCATCGCCTTGCTGGGTTCCATTGGCTGGCTGGTGGAAAAAGGGGTCGATTATCCCATGAGCCTGGCTATTTCGCTCCTGATCGTCGCGGGATTGGTGGCCGGGCTTTTCTTGATCCCATTGAACGCCGCCTTGCAGGCCGAGTCGCACAAAGACAAGCTCGGCAAAACCATCGCCACGCAAAACGGCTTCGAAAACTGCGCCATGCTTTGCGGCAGCGCGATTGCTTTTCTCGACGTCAAGATCGGTTTCAATCCTTCGGAACTTCTTCTTGCCCTGGCCGCTTTCGTCGCCATTGCCGCCTTCGGTTTGAAAGTCCCGGAGCCAGTGTCGCATGACCATGCCTCTCTTAAGAATGAAATATCCTCATGAAAGCGTTTGTTCGTTTTCTGCTGAAGCTGTTCTTCCGTTTCCGGACGGAGAATGAAGCGGCGTTGCGGGCGCCCGGCCCGGTCATGCTTCTGCCCAATCACGCTTCCTGGATCGATTGGCTTTTTCTCCTGGTTTGCCTGGATGACCAATGGCGCTTCGTGACCGCCAAAGAGGTGGCTGAAATTAGTTTCGTCCATCGCTTTTTCGTCCTCAACCGCTTCACCTTTCCGATTGAAATGGGATCGCCTTACGCTGTCAAACGCATGGCCGAATTCCTGCAAAATGGCGGCAAATTGGTTCTCTTTCCCGAGGGCCGCCTTTCCCGCACCGGCTGCCTGATGAAGCTTTTTGAAGGCACAGGCTTTCTCCTCTTCAAGACCAACGCCCGCGTCATTACCTGTTATTTGCGCGGCGCCGACCGCCTTCTCTTCTCTCCCAATCCGAACCGCAAGGAATTCTTTCCGCGCGTTTCCGCTCACTTTCACGGCGTCCTTTCCCCGCCGCAATTGACGGGCATGAGCGCGCTTCGTCTGCGGCAGAAAATAACCCGCTGGCTGCAGGATGTCATGGTGCAACAGCAGTTTGAGGTGGAAATGTCTCTCGCGCCGGGCAGCGTCCTCGCCGAGATTGTCCGCTCCGCGCGCCGCTGGCCCTCGACGGTCGTGCTGCAGGATATTTCGCGGAAGAAGCTCTCTTACCGCCGCTTGTTGGCCGGCGTCGCTGCCTTGGCGGAGCGCTGGCGCGGATTGCTGGGGGGGGGCGGCGAGCGTATCGGCGTTTTACTGCCGAATTCCAACGCCGTTCCCGTCACGCTGCTGAGTTTATGGTCGGTTGGGCGCGTGCCGGCTATTTTCAACTTTTCCACCGGCGTGCCCACGATGCTGGCCTGCGCGCAACTGGCGGGTGTCAAACAAATCATCACCTCCCGCCTTTTTTTGGAACGGGCGAGATTAAACGTGCAGCCGATGATCGATGCCGGCATCGCCTTTCTCTATTTGGAGGACGTGCGCGCGGGTGTGACGCGCCTGGCGCAATGGCGGGCGCTGGCCACCGCTGGATTTCGCCCGGAATCGATCGCGGGACCGCAACAGCGCGATGCCGCCGCTGTGATTCTCTTTACCAGCGGATCGGAAGGGCCGCCCAAGGGCGTGGAATTGACCCACGGCAATCTCCTGGCCAACATCCATCAAATGCTCGCCGTGCTGGATGTGACCGACTGCGACCGCATTTTCAACGCTCTTCCATTGTTCCACAGTTTTGGTTTGCTGGGAGTCGCCCTGCCGCTGGTCCGGGGCTTTTTCACTTTCCTCTATCCTTCACCGCTGCATTATCGCGTCATTCCCTCGCTGCTCTACGAGCTGGACGCCACCATTTTCGTTGGCACCAATACGTTTCTCAACGGCTACGCCCGCAAGTCCAATCCTTACGACTTCCGCAGTTTGCGGCTGCTGATCGGAGGGGCGGAAAAATTGCAGGAAGCCACCGCCAACACCTGGGCACGCCAATTCGGCGTCCGCGTCCTGGAAGGATACGGCGCGACTGAATGCAGCCCCGCCATCACCATCAATACCGCGATCTCTCCGCGTTTTGGTTCCGCTGGCAGGTTTTTGCCAGGCATCGAATACAAATTCGAACCCGTCGAAGGGGTGGCGGAAGGCGGACGACTCTGGGTGCGTGGCCCTAATATCATGCGCGGGTATTTGAATCCGGAACCGAACGCCGCTTTTCAGGCTCATGGCGGATGGTACGACACCGGCGACATCGCCCGCGTCGATGAAGACGGTTTCCTGGTCATTCAAGGCCGTCTCAAACGATTCGCCAAGGTCAGCGGGGAAATGGTCAGCCTGACCGCCGCCGAGGAAGCTTTAGCGGGCGCCTTTCCGCAATACGGCTTGCGCCTTCAGGTGGCGGTCCTGGCCCGGCCAGACCATGACCGCGGCGAAGCGCTCGTCGCCATTTCCAACGAGGCGAAATTGACTCTCGATGAAATCCGTGCCGCTATCAAAGCCAAGGGACTGACCAACCTTTATGTCCCGCGCGAGCTCAAAGTTGTGCGAGAGATCCCCAAGCTCGGCACCGGCAAAATCGACCACCGCTCCCTGCAAAAGCTCCTGGAAGCTGCCGGTAATTCGTAGCATATCCACGCAAATGCCGCGGGGGGATCGCGGGCGTCTCGCCCAATGCCACTAGTTTTTGTGGGCGCAATTCGGGGTTACTTTCAATTGTTGACGCGCTTTTTTTCGGGAACCAATTAAAGGCGGATAGGGCTGGCGCAGGTGCCGTT
>JBKQWF010000314.1:0-27366 GCA_052139695.1 Limisphaerales bacterium | reverse complement strand
CTCCATCTCTCCCCGGCACGAGACGATCCCCGTGGCGTGGTCGTCGTCGAGCACGTCGATGACGTGGTTGCCGACGAAGAGGATCGTGACGCCGAGATCCCGCAGCTGCTCGGTGAAGCTGGCCCGTAACGCCTCGTGGCCGACCTGGTCGCGCCCGACCCTCACGTCGTCGACGAACAGGCCGACGAGGGTGTCGAGGTCGCGGGCGTCGAGGGCCATAGTTTGTCAAAACTAAACCGTAAAAAGAGTTGCCGCCCCCGGCCACAATGTTCAAGACGCTGTTGCTGGCAATAGTCAGGTTGCCGGACATGCTCCCCCCGCTCCAGGTGAGCGTCCCCACCAACACATTGGTCCCGTCCAGCATCCCGCCCACCAATTGCAAATTTGTAGCTGTCAATACGCCGTTAATAGTCGTGTTGCCACCCAAATCCACAGCTGTGCTGCTGGTGATCGTGGCATTGTTGGCAAAAGTAATGCCATCCAGACCAAGCAACGCGCCATTGGCCGTGACAAAAGTTCCCTGACCGCTGTTGACGCCGCCGCCTTCAATGTCCAATGTCCCACTCTCCACTTCAACTGCGCCGCTGTTATTGAATACGACACCGCCATCAAGGACAGAGGTGCCCTTGGTGCCCGACTTGAGGAATGTCCCGAAGTTGTCAAAAAGAGTCGTCCCGCCGTAGTAGCCCCCCGTAAACACATTGTTCGTTTGCGCGTTCCACAAGCCGTAGTTGTAAATCTGCGCGTTGTTGGGGCCATGGCTGTAGATATCCGTGTTGCTCCAGTTGACCGTCCCATAGTTGGTCAAGACCAAGCCGTAAAAACCGTTGCCGCCTCCAGCCACAATGTTCAAGACGCTGTTGCTGGCAAGGGTCAGGACGCCAGACAAGGACCCTCCATCCCAGCCTACTGTTCCCGCAATCGTCCCGTTGAAAGTCGCCCCGGCCGCCATAAAACCGCCAGTGCCGGCGAACGTTGTTGTGTTGGTAAAATTATAGGGAGTGCTGATGAAATTGAGGCTTCCGCCGTTGGCGGTTAAAAAATCGCCGCCGCTGCTCGTGCCCCCGCCAATGTCCAGCGTGCCGCTTTGGATGTTGACCGTGCCGGTATTGTTGAACACGACGCCGGAATCAAGTGTAGTGGTATTGGTACTCCCCGACTTGAGGAACGTCCCGAAGTTGTCAAAAAGGGTCGAGCCTCCGTAGTAGCCCCCATAAAACCCATGGTCGCTTTGCGCGTTCCACAAGCCGTAGTTGTAAATCTGCGCGTTGTTCGGGCCATGACCGTAGATATCTGTGTTGGTCCAGGTGACCGTCCCATAGTTCGTCAAAACTAAACCGTAAAAAGAGTTGCCGCCACCGGCCACAATGTTCAAGACGCTGTTGCTGGCAAGGGTCATGACGCCAGACAAGCCCCCCCCATCCCAATTCAACGTCCCTTCAATCGTTCCGCCAAAGGTTGCTCCGCCCGCCACGTAATTGCCGCTGCCCTTAAACGTGTTGGTGTTGGTGAAGAGGAAACCTGAGCAATTGATCGTCCCGCCGCTGGCAGTTTCAAGAGCGCCGCCGCTGCTCGTGCCCCCGCCTTCAATATCCAGCGTTCCACTTTCCACGTTGACAGTGCCGGTATTGTTGAACAGCACTCCGCCATCGAGCACGGTGGCATTGGTGCCACCGGACTTAAGGAACGTCCCGAAGTTGTCAAAAAGGGTCGAGCCACCGTAGTAGCCCCCCGTAAACCCTTTGTCGCTTTGCGCGTTCCACAAGCCGTAGTTGTAAATCTGCGCGTTGTTCGGGCCATGACTGTAGATATCCGTGTTGCTCCAGGTGACCGTCCCCAAGTTGGTCAACACCAAACCGTTAAAGCCATTGCCGCCCCCGGCGACAATGTTCAAAACGCTGTTGGCAGCGATAGTCATGTTGCCGGCCATGCTCCCCCCGCTCCACGTCAGCACTCCCGTCAATACGTTGGTTCCCGCAAGTGCTCCGCTGCCGAGGTTGAATTGGCCCTGGGAACTTACCTGGATCGGTCCATTGACGGCAAGAGTTTGGCCCCCCATGAGGATACCTTGCGTGGTGCCAGCGCTGCTCGCCCCCAAGACCAGCCCTGCCACTGTTGGGCTGACATCCAACGTGACGCTGTAATTGCCCGCCACAGTGATGTTGGCCGTGTCCGTGGCACCGGGAACCTGGTTCGGACTCCAATTGCTGGCAATGCTCCAGTTTCCACCGCTCGTATTGGTCCAATCGCAAACCGCGGCCGGCGCGTCCAAGCCCTGCAGGAAAAGAAAAGCGACCGTGCTGGCCGCGACGACTCGAGGTGATAAGAACAGATTATTCATAAGTTGCTTCCGGTTCTTGCCCAGTGGCTTCTGACCAAATCCTTTATCTCCGCCAACCCACCCTCTAATCACAACATTGCTCTCCCTGCCGACGGATTTGGTTTTTTGTAAAAGAGCGCCAACAAGCCTGGCTGACTTTTCAGTTTACTGTGATATTACATTAGCCAATGCATGTCACACCTGTCTATCTTTTAAAAAGCCTAATGTGAGTTAGCAGGAACGTTCTGACTCAATATCACAATCGCTAATCGTACGGCGCTGAGCCGCCAGACAGAATCCCTGCCGGCAGGGGTCAATTGGGACTCACCCGCGCGGCAGTGAATTGGTTCTAATCACTTGTTGCGGAGCATTTTGCGAGAAGCGGCTCCGGAGAGGTTTGCCTCTTCCAGGGGTGCGTCTTACACCGCTTTTTCCTATTTTCCGGATTTTCCCGTTTGAGGTTGCTCAACGGAAGGAATCTTGATTTGCTATCGGGAGTTATATGCAAAGGCGACGACGTCAAACTTTGGATGAAACGATCATCCTCTGGGGATTTTTGGCGTCGTTGGCCGGTCTGCTCGCCGCGGGCTGCTACGAAGCCTACAAGATCGTGTCGGTGGTTCCGTACGCCTTCGAAGCCTCACCCGGCCTCATGCGCAATCCAATGGCGGCATCGGAGGACGATTACCAGCCCAATCAGCCTGGCCGCCCCAGAACGACTGCGCAACAACGCGCCCAATACTCAAGAGCCGCGCAAGAGCGGTAACGTGAAAGCCTGGGCGACCTGTCAATTCTGAGAATAGGTGAGACTGGGGGGCGCTTTACGTCCGGGCCAGCAATGGCATTAAATCGCCGTTACGAATTGGATGGGTGAGCGTTGATGGGATGGCAAAACCATCGTGAATTTGATTTCCAAAATCACGGTTCCGAGGACGGCTGCGAACTTCCGCCCGTTAAGAATCCAGATTTGCGGGAGCACTCGCCGGGGGCGATCCGCCCGACGGTTGAGAGAGCCAGCTTTCCGGAACGAACGTCATGCCCGTTTTTTGCATGACGGCGACGTTTCCCGGCGCTGTTGGAACGACCACCAATCCCTGGCAGGTGGGACAAGTAATTTGCTGACCGGAGAATTGCTCGTCGCACTTCAGGTGTTGGCCGCAATGAATGCACTCAAATTTAAACTCATTCATAAGTTTTTTGCCTTTAGAGGTTTAGGCCGCTAATTCCAATCATAAGCGCAAACGGGCATTTCGTCCAATTATTTCACGGAGTCCCTCCTGATCATCAAAAGGCCGCCCATCCTGAATACCGAACAAAAAGGATTCAGGCCTAACAAAAATTTGCCAAGGGCTTCCTTCCGGTGTTCAGTAAGCCCATGAATCTGGAAGACCATTTGGGCGACATCATTCGCAAAGGAAGGCTGGCGAGCGGCATCGCCGTCGCGGTCGCGGCGCAGGCGGCAGGGCTGAGCGTGCCGGAATTCGGCGCTTTGGAAGAGAGCGGCAACGCTCCGTCCTCAGCCCGACTTTCCGCCCTGGCCACCGCCATCGGACTGGACGGCCCCAAACTCGAACGCATCGCACGCGGGTGGCTGCCGGCGGTCCCGGCCTTGGAAAGCTGGCGTGAGGTGCGGCAAATCACCACGACCGCCAATGACATGAGCGTCCACTGCTACTTGATTTGGGACGAAGTTCTCCGTGAAGCCGTGCTCTTCGACACCGGTTGGGACGCGGCTCCGATCCTTCAAATCATTGAGGAAAACGGGCTGACACTGCGGCATCTTTTCCTGACGCATTCGCACGAAGATCACATCGCCGCCCTTGGCGGCCTGCGCGCGAAATTTCCCAAAGCCCACCTCCACACCAACTCCAAGAGTTCGCCCCCGCAGCATCGCAACCGGCCCAATGACTTTGTGCATCTGGGCAGCCTGCGCATTACCAACCGCGACACTCCCGGCCACGCTGAGGACGGTGTCACCTATATTGTTGGCAACTTTCCCGACGACGCTCCGCACGTCGCGCTGGTGGGCGATGCGATTTTCGCCGGTTCGATCGGACGCGGCAACCAATCGTGGGAGCTGGCGCGGCAAAAAGTTCGCGAACAGATCCTGACCCTGCCGCCGGAGACTCTCCTTTGCCCCGGCCACGGCCCGCTGACGACTGTCGCGCAGGAAAAGGCCGCCAACCCGTTCTTTTGACAGTTTCAAGCCCCGCGGCCGATCAGGCCCGCGCCACCGCGAGCAAGTTCTGCCCAAATGGCGGGCGGACAATCCTGGATTCCACAGCGTGGACCCCGGGAAAAATGAAGCGATCGTAAAACCAGACTTTGCCCCGTTCAAAGTTGCGTTTCTTCAGAAGGCGAAAGTTAAACCACCAAGCGAAATAACCGACGCCATTGAAGTAATGGAGGCGCGAGATAGCAAAGCCTGCTTCCTGTAGTTTTTCTCGCAATTCCACCCGCGTGTAGCGACGGAAATGGCCGAAATCCTTGTCAATCGGCGCATAAATCTCCGGTCGCGCGGGCACAAACAAGCACAAAGCCCCGTGCCGCGCCCGCAGCAGGGCCGCATACCGCCGCAATTCGCCCCGGTCATCTTCTATGTGCTCCAGGACATTAATGCAGAGGACCGCGTCCCAATCCGCGTCGGCAGGGAGGTCGGCCACGGTCCCTTCAATCAGATGATGTCCCGGCAAATGCGCGCGATGGCGGGCGCAGAATCGTCCGTCCGGCTCCACGGCAACAGTGCGTTTGATTCCAGGCAACTGCGTGAGATGCTCCGTCATTTGGCCGATGCCGGCCCCGACCTCCACCACGTCCCCTTGCAAAAAGGGACCGAACTCCGCGAAAAGCGCCTGGCGATAATTGCGGGCCTGCGCCAACGCTTCGAACTCGAAGTCCTCGGTCGTGGCCATGCTGTTGGGGGCCCCGGTCATCGCCGCAGAAGATTGTACTTAACGATGCACCGCAACGCGCTAAACCCATCCCGCCAATTGATTTTCTTTCCCTCTTCATAGGTGCGGCCATGATAGGAAATTGCGACTTCATAGATGCGCACTTTCATTTTGCTCACCTTGGCCGTGATCTCCGGCTCGAAGCCAAATCGGTTCTCCTCGAGCTGGATGCCCTGCAATACTTCGCGGCGGAACATTTTATAGCAGGTTTCGATGTCGCTGAGGTTCAAATTGGTCGCCATGTTGGAGCACATCGTCAGAAACCTGTTGCCCACCGCATGCCAGAAGAACAAGACGCGATGGCTGCCCACCCCGATAAAACGCGAACCAAAAACCACGTCCGCCTTCCCAGCGAGGATGGGGTTGAGGAGCAGATAATATTCTGTGGGATCATACTCAAAATCAGCGTCTTGCACGATAACCACAGGGGCACTCGCGCGGCCCAACCCCGTTCGCACAGCCGCCCCTTTGCCCTGGTTCTTTTCGTGGCGAAAAAGTTTCAGACGGGGGTCGCTTTGCCCTAGTCCTTGCAAGACCTCCCAGGTTTTGTCGTGCGAGCAGTCATCCACTACGATGAGTTCCTGCACGGGCCGTTGCGCCAGGACGCTGCATACCACTGACGCCACGGTGGCCTCCTCGTCATAGACAGGCATCACCACCGACAGACAGGGAGAAATCTCGGCGTTCGACTTCGCCTCAACGAATAAAGTTAAACTGCTGGTTCCTGTTGCCAACCTACCCGGAAAACTAGGGCACTCTGCGGCAAAGTCAACAGTGTGCCCTCTCTCCTTTAAGCCGGTTCAAAATCGCCTTGCCGCCGACGCCTGTTCTGTCGCTGCTCTTGCTGATTTGGCAACGCCGTTCCGGGCAGCCTTCCCGTCCGGCTTTTCCAACACCACGGCGCAATGCTTGTAATTTGGCTGCCGGGAATGCGGGTCAAACTCTGGATGGGTCAACCGGTTGACTTCCGCGTAATGCATGGGGATGAAGACCTGTCCCGGTTGGACGGTGGGAGTGACAAGGGCCACCGCCACCAGGCTGGCGCGGCGAGATCTGACCTGGACCGGCGCGTTGGGCGCGAGGCCGAGGCGCGCGGCGTCCTTTGGATTGACCTCGACATAGCAACCCAACGGGGCCAGGGCGCGCAGGACCTCGCTCTTGTTGGTCCGCGATCCGGTGTGCCATTGGGCCGAAGTGCCGCGCCCTGTAAGCAAGGCGAAGGGAAACTCCGCGTTGGTCGGCTCGGACAAGGGCCGCGGCGCATCAAACAGAAATCTGGCCCGTTGATCCGTTGTGAAGAAGCATCCATCTTCAAACAGGCGCCGTTCGGTGGGAGGTTTGTTCCGGCGCGAATCCTCCACCCACGGCCACTGGATGCCGCCGCATTCGTCGATCATATGATAATCCCGAATGCCCGTGATGTCGCACGGCTGGCCGCGCGAAAGTTCCTTGAGAATTTGAAACACCGCTTCGGGGGTGCGCCATTTTTCAAACATTTTGCCGCAGCCACAATACTCGGCCACCAGCTTGAAAATGTGGAAGTCGGCCAGCGCCAGCCCCGGCGCGCGGCTGACCTTTTTCATCAGCCCGAGGCGCCGTTCGGAATTGATCAGGGTTCCCTCTTTCTCACCCCAGCCGGCGGCGGGTAGAAAGAGATGGGCGCGTTGCGCGGTCTCGGTGCTTGGATACATGTCCTGCACCGCCAGAAAATCCAATTTGGCCAGCAGGTCGTTGAATTTGTTTTGGTGAATCCAGGAATGCGAGCCGTTGGTGGCGATCACCCACAGCGCGCGGATTTTGCCGTCGCGAATGCCGTCCACAATCTGATCGTAGGCCCAACTCGGCTCGGCCGGAATCCGCTCCTCCGCGACACCCAGGATCGCGCTCACTTTCGCGCGATGCCCCGGGTTGAGAAAATCGTGTCCGCCGACCAGGCTGGTGATGTTCGCAAAAATCCGCGAACCCATGGCGTTGCACTGGCCGGTGATGCTATTGGCGCCGGTGCCCGGCCGGCCGATGCTGCCGGTCATCAGGGCCAGATTGATGATCGCTTGCGCCGTGCGTGTGGCCTCGTGTCCCTGGTTCACTCCCATCGTCCACCAGAACGAGACGCGTTTGCCCGAGGCAATCGTCCGCGCGAAGCGATCCAGTTGTTCACTGGTCAACCCAGACTCGGCGCAGACATGTTCCGGTGTGAAACGTCGCACAAACATGGCGAATTCCTCGAATCCGCTCGTATGTGCGTCCACAAAGGAACGGTTTACCGCGCCAAGGGCCAGCAGGCGGTTGGCCAGGCCGTAGAGCAGAGGCAAATCACTCTTCGGTCGAAGCGCGTAATGCTGGGTCGCGGCCATGGCGGTCTCGGTGGCGCGCGGGTCCAGAACAATGATTTCCGGGTGATGCGGATTGCGCATGACCCGTTGCCACATGATGGGATGGGCGATGCAGGGGTTTGCGCCGACAAACACGAGAACGTCGCTTTCCTCAAAGTCCGCGTAGGTAAACGGCGGCGCGTCGAAGCCGAAAGATTGCTTGTAGGCCACGTGGGCTGTGGCCATGCATTGGCGGGTGTTGCTGTCACAGTGCAAACCGCCCAGGCCAAATTTGAATAGGCACCCCAGTAATGCCATCTCCTCCGTGCAGATTTGCCCGGTGCCGAGGAAGGCGATGCTATGCGGCCCGTGCCTGGTCTGCGCTTCTTTCAGGCGCTGGCAGAACTCCTTCATGGCCGTCTGCCAGTTCACCGGCCGCCATGCTCCGTTCGCGGAACGTAAGAGCGGGGTGGTGCCGCGGTCGGAGGCGGCAAGGGGCGCGAGGGCCTCCCATCCTTTTGGGCAGGCCATGCCGAGGTTTACAGGATGGCTGGGATCGGGAGTGAGATTGACGGCCTGACCCTCACGCAGGTGGATTTTCAGTCCGCATCCGGTGGAACAAAATCCGCAAACCATGCTGGTGGTGGCATCCGGCTTGAGTCGCGCGGGCACCTGGCCCAAACCGAACTCCCCTGGCGAGCGAACCAGGTCGGCGGTCAGCGGGCCGCCCCATTGGCGCAAAAACGTGTTAGCGCGCCGGGTCTTCACGTCTGTCCTGGCATTCTGTCGGGCGCGACCGATGTAAAGAATAAATATCGTTCCATTAGTTCGCCTGGCAAACAGAGCCCGAAAGCCAGCACGGCAAGCCCCGGCGCCATCGCTTGGACCGCAAGCCCAAACGGGATAAGCACGCCGCCGGCCAAGGCCAGGAACAGGCGCGCGCTAAGAATCAGTCGGAGCCGCCCCCGTTGGAGCATGGCCGTGCGACGAAGTTCCGTCCAATGAACGTCGTCCGTGTCGGCATGTTTGAGGACGGCCATTTCACAGGCCAGTTTGCAAAGAGTGACCAACAAAAATCCAAAGGCAGCGGCCCGGTTCGGAGAAAGCCAGAGAGTCAGCGCGAAACCAAGCACGACGGCCGTGCCTAAAAACCGGGGAAATGTCGAAGTGAACCGCCAAAAACCGCGATGGGTGTCGGCATAGACCATTGTCTGCGAGGCCAGCGCGATCAGTCCCATCATCGCCGTCAACAATGGCGGCACACGCGCCGGCAAAGCCAGGCTGGCGATGCCGCCGAAGGCGGCAAGCGCGATGGCTTCCCGGCTTAACCAACTGGTCCGCCATCCCAGCCAGATGCGCCAGGCCTTGGTTGGCTGGCCCAGGTGAAAGACACCGGCGGCCATGCCGGCGGCAAACAGCACAAACGAGAGAAGGCGTTGCCGCGGAACTCCAGTCACCGCTGAAAGCACCGTTCCGCCAATGCCCGCTTGTGTGAGGACCAGCATGAGAATCAGCGGCCAGTGGGCGGGCGACAGCCTGGGGATGAAATGATCGGCGGCCCGAAGGTCGGCATTCGATTTGGCGGAAAGATATCTTGTGGTCGGAATGGTATAATCCGGTTGCGGAGAATCAGGCAGCCAGGGTTTCTTTTTCGAGGAAAACTCCGTTCTCACCACCTCCTTCTCAATCAGCGCGATGCGGATGGCTTCGCTTGGGCAGGCCTGCACGCAGGCTGGCGCTTCACCCTCCGCGAGGCGGTCGTGGCACATGTCGCACTTGCGCACGATGCCACGCTTGGCCGAATATTTCGGCACTTCATAAGGGCACTTCATCACGCAATAGCTGCAGCCGATGCACTGGTCGTCCAGATGGCGGACAATCCCGGTCATCGGATCTTTGTCGTAGGCCAGCACTGGACAGCCAAGTGAACAGGCGGGCTCAACGCAGTGATGGCAGGCGGCGGTAACGGTTTGCTGGATCGGAACGACGCGATTGCCACCTCGATCCTTCGGGACAAGCCTCTCGCCAAAAAGCGCGCCGACTTCGCGCCAGGCTTCGCCTTCGTCAAGTCCGTTCAAGGAGTGGCAAGCGCTGACACAGGCCTTGCAACTCGAACACTTGTCGAGGTCCACTTCGAAGGCGTACTGTTCGCCGGGCCGGGGCGCGTTCAGCGGAATCAGGTCGCGGTAATGGGGCGCCAGCAACGGTCCATCCTGGCGCTGATGGAATTGGCTGAACTTCTCCACTGCGGTCAGCGTCTGCTGTTCCGCCAGGAGTGCGTCCACCAGGGTTTCAGGCTCGGCGAGCGTCCTCATCCTTCGTCGGTGAACATTTCCTGCAAGCGTCCCACGTCGTGGCGGGTGGAGAACTTTTGGAAGGATTCGCGACCTTGGCGGTGTTTGAGATACGCCCTCAAAATGCGTTCCAAAGCGCGCGGCAGTTCCGTCGCGGAAACTGCCGTGAAAATCTGCCGGCCCAAACTCTGGGTTTTACCGAAACCGCCGCCGACAAAAACGTGATAAGCATCCACGCTGCCGGTAGCGCCGCGCGCCTTTGTGCCGAGGCAGCCGATGTCGCCGATGTAATGCTGCGCGCATGAATTCGGACAGCCAGTGAGGTGAATGTTGACGGGTTGATCAAGCTCGATTCTCTTTTCGAGCCATTTGGTCAGTTCGAGGGCGTGTCCTTTGGTATCAGATTGGGCGAATTTGCAGTAGCGGTTGCCGGTGCAGGCGATGAGCCCGCTGGCAAGGTTGGATTGCCGGGTGCTGAGACCCATTTTTTCTACCGCGCTCTTGAGTCTGGGCACGAACGCGTCGGGCACGTTGGGAATAATGAGATTTTGCCACACTGTCAGGCGCACTTCGCCTGTGGCGTAGTGATCGGCTAAATCGGCTAACCGCAGCATTTGTTTGGGGGTGATCTGGCCGACGGGCAGCGCGATGCCGACATAGTTCAGCCCGCGCTGTTTTTGCGGGAAGTCGCCGATGTGCGAATGGGGCAACTCTTGTGACGCCCAGCGCATTTGCGCCGGGTCCAACGGAACATGCCGGAGTTTCTGGCCGACTTTCTTTTCGACATCCGCCAGGTATTTATCCAGGGACATTTTTTCCAGCAGATGCTTGAGGCGCGCGTTTTTGCGGTCCGTCCGGCAGCCCCGTTCGATGAAGACGCGCACGATGGCGCAAACTACCCTGTTGATGTCCGCCGGTAGAATGGCCACGCCCAGATCGCGGGCAAAGGCCTTGTGGCCGCTGGCTCCCCCAAGCGCCACTCGGAACAGAACTTCATCACCCATCTTCACCGCCTTCACACCGATGTCGTTGGTGTCCTCAAGGGCGCCAATCAATCCACCGCCGTCGTAGGCGATGTTAAACTTGCGCGGCAAATCATAAAACGCGCGGTCATTGATGATGATGTCCGCCAGTTGGCGGATCAAAGGAAGCACGTCGATCAATTCGACCGGGTCAATGCCAGAGGTGGGGTTGGAGGTGAGGTTGCGAATGTTGTCGGCACCGGCGCCGCGAGTATGCAGGCCTACACCCTGGATGCGCCGCAAAACCTCAGGCGCATCTTTTGGCTCGATCAGCCGAATCTGGAAATTGGCCCGGGTTGTGATCTGCACATAACCGGTGGAAAGCTCCCGCGCCACGCGCGCCAGCTCGCGCAATTGATAGGTTTTCAGCGCGCCGCCAGGAATGCGCAACCTCGCCATGAACGCATCTTTTACGGGGCTTAGGAAAAACAAGCCGTTCCATTTGAAACGGAACAGGTCTTCCTTGTCCGGAGCTTTATTGCCCGCGGCGTTTTCCAACAATTGCGGATAGGCATCCAGCGGATGCAGTTCGCGCTTGACCCGCTCCTCAAAGATAAGGTCTTCATTCCTCGGCTGAGGCCCGGGCTCAACCTCGGCAAAAGAGCGGCCGCGCGCGCCAATGCCGGCGAACAGGCCGGTCAAGTATTCTTTCTGCTCCGTGGTGAAACCGGCGGAGGCAAGCGGTTCTGGCAGGGTGGCATTCATCAATAGACATCCCGTTGGTAGCGCCGGGCGGATTTCAGATTGGCGACGTAAGACCGGGCTTCCTCGGAGCTTTTGCCGCCGGCGGTTTCGATGACCGTGTGCAACGCCATGTCCACGTCTTTGGCCATGCGGGCGGCGTCGCCACACACATAGAAATGCGCGCCCGCTTCCAGCCAACTCCAAAGCGCTGCCGCGTTTTCCAGCATCCGATTTTGGACGTAAATCTTTTCCGCCTGGTCGCGGGAGAAGGCCAGATCAAGCCGGGCGAGATGCCCGTCCTTTTCCCAGCCAGTCAACTGTTCTTCGTAGAGAAAATCCGTGGACCGCTTTTGATCGCCGAAGAAAAGCCAGTTCTTTCCCGGCGCGCCTGTCGCCTGCCGTTCTTCAAGAAAGCCGCGAAACGGGGCGATCCCCGTGCCGGGCCCCACCATGATAACGGGTGTATCGCTGGCCGCTGGCAGCTTGAAGCCGGGCGAAGGCTGCACAAATACCTTAACATAATCCGTCTCGCCAACCCGGTCGGCCAGGAAAACAGAGGCAACGCCGTGGCGAGCGCGTCCGTGGCTTTGGTAGCGAACCGCGCCGACGCTCAAATGCGCTTCGGCAGGGTGCGCTTTGGGGCTGGAGGCAATGCTGTAAAGCCGGGGCGATAATTTTTTCAATAATAGCACAAACTCGGCGGCGGGCAGCGGCGTGGGCAGCAGACGCAGGAGGTCGATGACATGGCGGCCCCAGAGCCATCGTTTCAGGTCTGACGCGCGCTCGGGGGAGAGTAACGGCGCGAGCTCGCAGCCGGGAGCGCGCAGGGCGACGGCTTCGAGCAATGCTGGCGGCGGTTTGGTGATTTCCAGTTGACGGAGAAGCGCTTCACGCAAGGGCATTTCCGTTTCAGCGATTTTCACCAGCTCATCGCCGTTGCATCGCAGCGCGGCTAGTATCTCGCTGACGACCGAGGGACAATTAACGGGCACGACCCCGAGAGCATCGCCGGCTTCGTAAGCCAGGCCGCTTCCTTGCAGGCTGATTTCGTGATGCCGCACTTCTTTGCTCGAACCCGGCTTGTTCAAGCAGACATTCTTGAGCAAGCGCGCTGGAAACGGATTGGATCTGTTGAAGGCCGGCTTTTCCGCCACTGCATGGCCATTACTTTTTAGGACCGGGCTTGCGTGTCCGTTCCTTTCAGGCGAGGTGGCGGCGCCGTTGCTGAGCTTCTCCCACAGCCTGGCCAGCCAGTCCCCGGCGGCCAGTTCATACTCCACGTCGCATTCGCCGCGTGGAATGAGACGGTGGGCGCCCAGCGCTTCCAGACGAGCGTCAAATTTCTTGGAGGCTCCGCAAAAATCCGCGTAATTCGTGTCCCCCAGGCCGAGCACGGCAAAGCGGAGTTGTTCCAGGCGCGGGGCGGTATCAGCACGCAGCCATGACCAGAAATTGGTGGCGTTGTCCGGCGGATCACCTTCGCCCCATGTGCTCGTAATGAGGATCACTTTGCCGGCCTGCGCGAAGGTGTTTGGCTCGCAGTCGTTGAGCGGCACAACGCGCGGAGAAAAACCGCGCTGCCGGGCTTCCTTGGCCACGCGTCCGGCCAGTCCTTCGGCGGTGCCGGTTTGGGAGCCGAAGAGGATAAGCAAGAGGTTCTCGGTCTTGGGAGGAGGCGGTGGCGGCGCGGATATTTCGCCCGGCTCGGCATGGGCCAGGAGACCGGCGAGGAATCCGTTCAGCCACGCGCGTTGTTCGGCGTTGAAAGGCGCGGTTTCCGGGATGAACGGGATGGCCTTCATGCTTCACTTACAATTCATTTCTCTGACACGTTGCTTGCTTGTTAAATCCTCGCCAGGGCCAGCGCGCCCCAAGTGGAGCGCCAACGGTTTTCCACCAGGGCGAGTCCGCCAAGAGCGGCAAAGCACAGGGCGGAAAAAACCATGAAACCGGTCAAATAAGAACCGGTCAGACCTTTGGAGTAGCCAAGGGAACTGGCCAGGTAAAAGCCCCCCATGCCGCCGCCACAGCCGACCAATCCGGTCATGACGCCCAGCTCCTTGCTGAAGCGCTGGGGCAGAAGTTGGAAAACGGAACCATTGGCCATGCCTAAGGCGCTGGCGGCCAGGCATAACATGATCAGATTGAAATAGAGGTGCGTGCTGAAAGCCACCGCCAGGATCGCGCAACCGGCCACAGTGTAGAAGCGGTAGAGAGCGCGGATGCCGCCCAGCCGATCGGCCAGCGCGCCGCCAATGGGCCGGGCGAGGGCCCCCAGGCCCGCGCACAAAGCGGCCAGGTCGCCCGCGCGGACCGGTGTCAAGCCGAATTCGCCCTTGAAATAAAGCGCATAGGAACTGGCCAGCCCCACAAAACCGCCGAACGAAACCGTGTAGTAAAAGCAAAACCAATGCGCGTCCTTCTCCTTCAGCAATGCAAAGTAGTCCGCGAGTTTCTTCTTCTTTACTTCGGCAGGCGCCTCTTTGGAAAAGAGCGCATAGACGAGCAGGACAAAGACCGCGGGAATCAGCGTCAAGCCAAAGACCACGCGCCAGCCATGCGCGGCGGCGATGCGGGGAGCTATGAGAGCGTCGAGAACTGTGCCGATGTTCCCGGCCCCGGCCAGGCCCATGACGAGGCCTTGCAAACGGGGCGGATACCAGCGGCCCGCCTGGGGAAGGGCCACGGCAAAACTGGCTCCCGCGAACCCGAGGGCCGCGCCTAGCAAGAGCGTCGCCTGGTAATTACTCAGGCCCACGACCCAGGCACACAGCAACGCGGCAATCACCACGAATTGAGCGGTGATGCCGGTGGCTTTCGCTCCAAAACGATCGACCCCCAAACCAAGGACGATCCGCAGGACGGCGCCGGAGAGAATCGGAACAGCCACCATCAGCCCTTTCCTTTCGGCCGAAAGGTGGAGCGATTCTCCAATCTGCGGCCCCAACGCGCCGAGAAGCGTCCAAGCCATGAAGGAGAAGTCGAAATAAAGAAACGCTGTGAGCAACGTTGGCCAATGGCCGGTGTTCCACAGCGATTCCGCTTTTCCAGAAGTCGTTGGCGCGGGTGCCCGGCGTTTCGTGTCGGGACAGGATTCGCCGGCGAAACCTGACGGCTCAACATCAAGCGTGGATGAGGTGTTGGTCTGATTGGCCTGGCTCATATTGGGCAGTTTTCTCACGGAGTTCCTGGGATTGGAAAAACAGGTCAGGGCGATACACACGGCGGATCAAGCCGGAATTCAACCGCAACGGTTCAGAGCACGCGGAGCTGGCGCGCACGAACTCGAGCGCCCGCGCGGCCTTGTCCGCCGACGGTTCATTGGAGTCGGGCCTGTGAAAGACGCAAAAATCCTGGACGGCGCGCACGTTTCCCTGACCAAAGTCAAATGGCCCGCTCAAGCCGGGACGCAACACCGCTGGTGACGCATGCAAGTATTCGGGGCGCGCGAGCGTGGCGATGATCTCCGCGTGATTGTCAACCGCCGCGCAGTATTCGCAGGCATCCTGAAGCGCGGCCAGGAGCGCCAGATGCTCGTCCGCGCGCTTTTCCGCGAATTCCCGGCGGACCATCAAAACCTTTTCCGGGTGGCCTGGGTCCAGTTCAGCGCTGGCGGCCGCGCACCAACCAGCCTGCGCTTCCACCGCGGCCGAGTTCCACGGTTCACCCGCGCAAAAACCATCCAGGTTTCCAGACCGAAGATTTGCCAGCATTTGCGGCGGCGGAACAACGACGATCCGAACATCTCGATCAGGATTGATCCCCGCGGCCGCCAGCCATTTGCGGAGCAAGTAGCGGTGTGAGGAAAACGAAAAGACCGCGCCAAAGGTGAGGATCTTCCGCTGGCGAGAACGGACGATCTCCTCGCGCAAGGTCTCGGCGTCCCGGACACCGCGCCGCCACAGATCATTGGATAGGGTGATCGCGTCGCCGTGGAGGTTTAGGACTAGAGATGTCAGACATTCACATGGAATCGAGCCCAGGCCTAAAGTGGCGGTCAACGGCATGGCGGCCAGCGCGTGAGCGGCCTCCAGTTCTCCATATATGACTCTGTCGCGAATACTCGCCCAACCCAATTCCCGGTGGAGGCGGACGCGCAAGCCGTACTTGCGAAATAGTCCCAACTCCTGCGCCATGACGAGCGGAGCGCAGTCCGTCAGAGGCACAAATCCCAGCCGCAACTCTCGCTGTGGCGCAACCCTGTTGGCAGTCTGCATCTTTCTGTTCATCTCAGGCGGTTTTCGTCCGCCTCACATTTTATAAGCCGCCGGCGTGCCGCGGGGCTGTTCTGGCGCGTGAATTGCTTTTTGAAGTTCCAATGGAAACGATGAGTTCTACTCATAGATGAAAGCTCCCCTCGACGGTTGGCAATTGCGCGCGTTCTGCGTCTTGGTTCGGACAGGCAGTTTTACCCTGGCCGCGCGCGAGCTGCACTTGACCCAATCGGGCGTGAGTTACTCGATGAAGGCCCTGGAGAACGATATTGGCTGTCGTCTTTTAGACAGGTTGGGCAAAAAAGTTGTGCCGACGCAGGCCGGGGAACAATTGCTGGTGCATGCCACGCGCATTTTGGAGGAGATGGACACCGCGCGCGAATCGTTGCTGCGTCTCGGCAAATGGGGCAGCGGGAGATTGCGACTGGGAGCCAGCACTACGGCCTGCCAACTCCTCATCCCGCCGGTCCTGCGCGAGTTCAAGGAGAGTTTTCCCGATCACGCCATCTCGCTCGAACCGGGTGATACGCCGCAATTGGTGGAGTCGCTGCTGGCCCATCGGATTGATCTGGCGCTTTCCCTCGAAGTGGAGCGGGAGCCGCAACTCAGTTTTCACCCGCTCTTTACCGATGAGCTGCAGTTTATCGTCGCTCCCCTCCATCCCTGGGCCAGGACGGGACGGATTGAGCGCCAGGTGATTCCGCGGCAGAATTATATTCTTTACAGCAAACGGAGCGTCACATTCCGATTGATCACGGAGTATTTTCGCCGGGAGCAAATGGAACTCAACACCGTCATCGAAGCCGGGAGCATGGAGGCAACCAAAGAGATGGTAAAGCTGGGGCTGGGCGTGAGCATTCTCGCTCCCTGGATCACGCAGAAGGAAATCGAGGAAGCCTCGCTGGTCGCCTTGCCGCTGGGCCGCCGCAAATTGCAACGCAACTGGGGTGTCCTTCACTGGCAAGGCAAACAACTGAATCTGGCCGAGGAAACATTCATTGGCCTGTGCGAATCCTTTTGCGCCGCGTTGCGCCACTCCGGCAAACTCAACCCGTCTTGAGCCGGCACTCGGCCAGTAATGCTTTGACGGCACCGCGCCTCTGCGGCTACGGTTCAGTCGTCTTAATTGTAGCACACTATTTCTCGCATGAGTGAATCTGAAAATCCGCCGGAGCAAACCATTTGTCATATCGGCGCCGAGCGCCGCATGGGCGAGCCGTGCAGCATTATCATCTTTGGCGCCAGCGGTGACTTGACCGCGCGCAAGCTCATCCCCGCTTTCTACCATCTTTGCAAAGACAAACTGATGCCCGCCAGCTTTCGCATCCTCGGTTTCGCGCGGCGGGAAAAAACCGATGAAGGCTGGCGCGGCGAATTGCGCGAGGCGCTGGATCGGTTCTCCCGCACCAAGCCGGTGGACGAGGAGGTTTGGCGGGCGTTTGCGGCCAATCTGCATTATTGCGTGGGTGATCTGACCGACGCCGCGGCTTATGAAAAGCTCGAACAAAAGCTCAGCTCATTCCAAAACGTCCCGTTGCGCCAGAATCTTTTGTTTTACCTGGCCACCCAGCCCAGTCAGTTTGGAGAAGTCATTGAGCGGTTGCACGCCGCCCGCTTGTTGCAACACGGCAACCGCCCGGGCGGATGGCAGCGAATCGTCGTCGAAAAGCCGTTTGGCCATGACCTGGCCTCGGCGCGCTCGCTCAATAACGAATTGACCCGCTACGCCGACGAGCAGCAGGTCTGCCGCATTGATCATTATCTGGGCAAGGAAACGGTGCAGAACATTTTGATGTTCCGTTTTTCCAATTCCATCTTTGAGCAGTTGTGGAACCGCAATTCCATTGACCATGTGCAGATCACCGTCAGTGAAAAGCTCGGCGTGGGCGCGCGCGGCGGCTATTACGAAGAAGCGGGGGCGTTGCGCGACATGGTGCAAAACCACATGCTCCAGGTGCTGGCTTTGACGGCCATGGAACCGCCGGTCTCGCTGGAATCGGAATGCATCCGCGATGAGAAAGTGAAGTTGCTCAAATCCATCCGCCCGCTCACACCCCAGGACGTGGCCCGCCAGGTGGTGCGCGGGCAATACTTCGCCGGCACGATCCAAGGCCAGCCGGTGCCGGGTTATCGCCAGGAAGCGAAGGTCAAGCCGGATTCCAACGTCGAGACCTATGTCGCCTTGAAACTCTTTATTGACAATTGGCGGTGGTCGGGCGTGCCGTTTTTCCTGCGGACGGGCAAATATCTGCCCCAGAGCACCAGCGAAGCGCGCATCCAGTTCCGGCCCACGCCCAATGTCCTCTTCGCCGCGCAGTGCGGCCAAAACCTGGATGCCAACGCGCTCGCCTTGCGCTTGCAGCCGGACGAAGGCATTTACCTCCGGTTTAACGGCAAGGTCCCGGGAATGAACCTGAGCGTGCGCCCGGTTCGCATGAATTTCAGTTACGATGCCGAGTACGGCGCCTACACGCCGGAAGCGTACGAGCGGCTTTTGCTCGACGCCCTGGTGGGCGACGCCACCCTCTTCATCCGCCGCGACGAAGTGGAAGCCGCCTGGCAAATTGTCGATTCCATCCGCGCCCAATGGACCAAGCCTCTGACCAACCGGGAATTCTATTCGGCGGGCACCTGGGGCCCGGTGGCTTCCGACGACATGCTCGCCCAAAGCAATCACTCCTGGCACGAGCCCCGCGTTAAATTTGGTTGAAACGAGTGCGATTATGTTATCAGGGGACCTGTTGATCATCGGGGCTTTGAGTCTTGCGACCGCTAACGGAGTTTGCCAGACGACGCCGCAAATTACGTCCTTGATTTCGCCGCGAATTTGGCAGCGGGTGGAATTCAGCATCGGCAATGTTCCGGCGGCGCCGAACCCTTTTGATCCGGATGTGATTCGAGTGGACGGGACGTTCGCGCTGCCCTCGGGAGGGACGACAACGGTTCCGGCGTTTTGGTATCAGGGTTACGCGCGGTCGCTTTCGGGCGGGTATGAGTATGACGCGGCGACGGGCGCGCCGGGATGGCGGCTGCGCTATCTGCCGACAGAGGTGGGCGTTTATGCCTTGACGGTGACGATCCGGACAAACGGACTCACGTATGGCGGGCCGGCGACGACGAATTTCAGCGTGCCGGCGGGTCCGCCGCCGAACCGGTCTGGGTATGTGGGAATCGGGCCGAGTCATCAATATTTTCAGACGGGAGACGGCCAGGCGTTGCGGTTGAACGGGGAAGACGTCGGGTGGTACGACATCGGCACGTACGACTACGACACATGGTTCGCGAACATGCAGAAGGCGGGGGAGAATTACGCGCGCGTGTGGATGTGTCCGTGGGCGTTTGGGATCGAGGATGCGGCAGCGTCGCTGACGCGCTACAACTTGCAGGCGGCGTGGCAACTCGATTATGTGCTGCAATTGGCGGAGTCGCGGGGAATTTATATTTTGCTCGCGCTGGATTACCACGGGATGTTTGCGACGCAGCCGGATTCGTTCGGGGGAAACAACTACTGGCCGCAAAACCCGTATAACGCGACCAACGGGGGGCCGTGCGCGACGCCGGACAGTTTTTTCACGAACACGAACGCGGAGCGAATTTATGAGAAGCGGCTGCGGTATTTGATCGGGCGGTATGGATACAGCGAGAATTTGCTGGCGTGGGAATTCTTCAACGAGATTGACAATGATTACTCGTTTTTGAACGCGCGTGACGTGGCGGCGTGGCATGGATTGCTCGGCGCGTGGCTGCACACGAACGATGTGTTCGGGCATTTGGTGACCACGAGCCTGACGGGCTCGAGCGACCGGCCGGAAATCTGGTCACTGCCGGAGATGGACTACGCGAACTACCACTCGTATGGGGAGCCGGGGCCGGCGAATCGGTTGTCGGCGGTGGCGCGGTCGTTCCAGCAGGCCTATGGGAAGCCGGTGTTGATAGAGGAATTTGGGACGTCGGCGGCGGGATGGAACCAATCGAGCGATCCGTATTTGCGGGGATGGCGGCAGGGAATCTGGGGCGGCGCGCTGGGTGGGGCGGCGGGCACGGCGATGTCGTGGTGGTGGCAGAATATTGACACCGCGGACGATTACCCGACGTACGCCGCGTTGAGCGATATTCTTTATCGGACGGGCTGGGGCAGCGGCGTGTGGACGAACATCGGCTTTTTCACCAACGGCGCGCCTCCGGCGACGGTCGAAAACACCTCGGCGGGTGGACAGCCGGTGAATGTCCAACTTCCTCTGGATGGCAATTGGGCCGACATCACGCCGGGAAAACTGGCGGTTCCCGGGGCGGTGGCGGCGGGATATTCGGCGGAGACGCTGGAGAGTTTTGTGCAGGGGAACGACCATCCGGATTTGCGCACGCCCTTCCAGATGAGCGCCTGGTTCACGAACGGAGCGAGCTTGGTGATGCATCTTAATTCAGTGTCCGATGGATCGATCATGACAGTACTGGTGGACGGCGCGAAAGTTTACAGCACGAACCTGCCAAATTTGGACGGCACGTACAACGTGGACGAGGAGTACAACACGAATTTCACGGTGAGCATTCCGAGCGGGAAACACGTGGTGACGATCACGAACACCGGGGCGGATTGGTTTTATTTGGATTGGGTGCAATTGAACCAGGTCCTGCCGGCGACGTATGCGGGGAATTGGGAACCGGAGGCGGCGGCGCTTGGTTTGCGCGGGCCGAACGAGTCGTTGCTTTATATCGTGGCGCCGGGGGTGTCGTATCCGGCGAACGCGACCACGCCAACGCTGCCGGAACTGCGGGGCGAGACGGTCACGCTGACGAATTGGCCGGCGGGAAGTTATTTTGCGGAGTGGTATGATCCGGCGACCGCGGACTTTCTGGGCCGGAACGAGGCGACCGCGACGAATGGTCGGCTGACGCTGATGACGCCGGAGTTTAACGACGACATTGTCGGGCTGGTTTATCCGCCGCCCCAACTGAGCGCGGCGTTTTTTTCGCCGGCGAGCGGATTTGAGTTTCAGTTGGAATCCGAGACGGGCGGAAACTATGTCATCGAGGAATCGACGAATCTTGTCAATTGGACGGCAACGGAGAACGTGAGCAACGCGAGCGGAGCGATCGTTTTGACGAACGGCGCCGCTCCGGGAACCGGCGGGTATTTCTACCGGGCGACGAAGGGAGAATGAAAAGACAGGCTGGCCTTGCGACCAGCCTCGAATGTTCCCCAGGTCCCTGTTGGCGGCAGACAAATCAAGAGGAGGCGTAAAACAGTTTCAGCCGCTTCTCCGTTTCTATTCCGCGCTTGAGAGAGGGCCGGCGGCCCCGCTGGGCCGTTGCACGCGCAGGCCTTCAATCGGACGGCCGTCCTGGCCCGCGATTCGGACGCACGCCGACCAGCCTCTGCCGCCCTGGCTGATTTTCAATACCAGTTCGTTCGCGCCTTTTTTCAGGCTGATCGGGGCTGCGTCCTGGTCCGCCACTTCGCCGCGATCAACGTTGTGGCTGTGGACCACCACGCCATTGAGCCATGCTTTGATCCCGTCATCGCTGCCCATCAGCAGGACGCCGGCGCAATCTTCCGGCGCAACGACAAGGGTCCGCAAATAGGCCGCGCAGTCTTGCGCGCCAGGAAAAAGCCCCCCCAGATTGAGGTGCTCCTGCGACGGCGCCTCTTTCCACTCCACTTGCTGTCCCTCAATTTCCGGCCCGAAGGGCACCTTGAAAATGGCCGTGGCGCCGGCCACACCTGGCCGCATATAGGGGCCGCAGACCAGCCAGTCGCGGATGAACGGCGCGTCCTGGCCCGGCCTGCTCCGCAAGGCCCAGGCCCGCTGAAACAGTTCGCCGCTCTTCTTCATGGATAGCACCTTGGCGGCAGCCTCATCGGCCAGCCTGGCATTGGACCCGCGCAGTTTCTCGGCGATGCTCAACGCGGCCAACGCTGCTTCATTGGAGACGCCGGGATCATCCATCGTCTTGAGCGCCGCCTCAAGGGCTTCCGGCGCGGGAATTTGGCCGAGTTGCGATAGGACCAGGCTTTTCTCGTCAGGACGGTTCGCTTGGGCCAGCGCGTCCATCAAGAACGGCAAGCGTTTGGAAACTGCCGGTTCCGACGCGCTGACGGCAACAGCGCCGCGCAGTGCCAGCGTGCGCGTGGCGGCATCGGACTCGGTGCGCGCCAGTTCCAGCAGAAAAGCGGCAGGCGCGGCGTTCGGCCACCCCGCCAGCGTACGCACGGCTTCCTTGGCCAGGTCCGTGTCCTGGCTGCGGCACGCCTCCTGCGCGGCCGCCAGCGCGCCCGCCGTGCCCAAGTCGTCCAACAGAGGCAAAAGCGCCGCCCGGTCCGCGACGGGCCAGCGGCCTTCCGCCTCCACCACGGCATGGGTGGCCGCGTCTTTGTCAGGAGTTCTTTGACAAATCGCGGAGAGCGCTTCAACCGTGAGCTGGCGGAGGTTGTCGGAGCCCGCTCGTTGCGCGAGTTCCAGCAGTGGCGAAAGCGCTTGCGGCGGCGCCATTTCTTTCAATGATTGCAGGGCGGCCTTGCGCACCGCCGTATTGTTGTCCGCGGCATTTTGCAAAAGAACATCGGCCGCTTTGCTGTCTGGCTTTGCGCCCAGGGCCCGGAGCAATTCCGCTTTTTCCGGCGCGGAAGCCTGTTGCAATCCCGCCAGCAAGGCTTCCAGCGCTCCGGGTCCGCTGAGCCGGGCTAAGCTCTCGCGCGCGGCCTGGCGTTCTCCCGCCGCGCCTTGGGCGGCTGCTTTGGCCAGGGCCGCGATTGATTCCAGATCGTTGAGTTGGCCCAGGACGGCCCAAGCGGCGGCGCGCACGGCCACCGTCCCGCTCTGACCGGCGGCGCGCACCATAGACAGCGCCTCAGGGCCTTGCCTGGATTCCGCCTCGAGCAAAGCCAATTGCGCCGCGGTGGGAAGAGAGGCCCATTGCGCGAAGGATGCTTGCAGCAGCGGCCGGTCGTTGGATTCGCGCAACACTTTCAGCGCGAC
Source organism: Limisphaerales bacterium (assembly GCA_052139695.1). Taxonomy (GTDB): domain Bacteria; phylum Verrucomicrobiota; class Verrucomicrobiia; order Limisphaerales; family Palsa-1400; genus PLGF01. The sequence continues at coordinate 4,592 of JBKQWF010000314.1, read as the reverse complement.
CAGTTGGAGAGGCCGGTCCGTGCCTCTCAGCGCATTGTTCATGAGCTGGGCTCTTTCCCCCGCGTCCGTCAACACCAGCCCGCGCCAGGCCGCGGTGCGAATTCCCAGCGGATCATGATCCGCGTAAAGCTGCCGATAGATCGCGGCCGCTCCCGCCGGATCATCGTTCTTCGCCAGACGCTCCGCACATTGGAGAAGACTCGCCTGCACCGCGGATTGAACCGTTGCGGGGGGCTTGTCGCGGACAGCGGAGAGCGCGGCAACAGCTTCCGCGCCGCCGAGGCGGCCGAGCGCGGTCGCGGCAGCCGAGGCCACATTGGTATCCACCGCCGCCAGCAGCGGAATTAACCGGCTCGCGGCCGCCGCCTGGCCGCGCCAGCCGATTGAGTCAATAATACCCGCCTTGACCAGGCCTTCTGTTTTGCCAAGAGCTTCGCCCAAGGCCGCATCGGCTTCCGGATAAGGGAGCCCTTCCAGCGTCTGCCGCGCCGCCTGTGAAAGCGCCGGGTCGGTCAGCAGAACGGCCACGGCCGACGCCGCCCTGGCGGTGCCAATGACGCGCAGTTTCTGGCAGGCGGCCCATTTTTGCGCGGGACTCGCGCTCGATTGAAGAATCTCGATTTGACTCTGCTCCTCATCGGCGCGGGCCGGGAGGATGGCCAGCGCCAGGACGCAGGCGAGGAGAATATTGCCGGGAAATATTATTTTCATGATCAATTCCAGTGAAACGAGAGCTTTCAGACACGCCACGGCGGCCGCGCGGCGTAGGAGCGGAGCCGGTTGGCTTCAGGGTCATTGATAAACTCTGACTTGACCGGATCAAAAGCGACGTTCCGTTGCAAGGCCAGCGCGATGCCCCCCGTCAGCAAAGCCCTCATGGTATAGACCGCTGTCTCAGGATCGCAGATCGTTCGCCGCCGCGTGCGCACGCACTCCAGAAAATTGCCCGAGTGGCTTTCCGACCGATAAACGCGGATGTCCTGCGGCCGCAACGGTTCATTCAGAATCCGTTCCGGGTAGGAAACAATATTGCCCCGATCAACCGCAATCCGCCCTTCGGTCCCGACAAAGCAGGCGCCGCCATCCGGCCCCACCGATTCTCCCGGGTAAGGGAGGGAATGAACCACCACCCCGTTGCTGTAATGGTAATGAATCTGGCCCTTGTCGTAGTGGGCCTCAATGGGCGCCGTCACGTCCGGGTTCACCATCCACTGAATGATGTCATAGTGGTGCGGCCCCCAGTTGACGTCGCCCACAAACAGGCCGGGTACCGTTTGCACTGGCATTCCTTCAAAAGGCCGTGCGGGCAGCGGCCCCAGCCACATATCCCAATCCAGCCCGTCTGGTATCGGCTGTGAAGGCTCGGGAACCCAGGCCGAAGGGTAGAGCGCGCCGGGAAGGCAGAAGGCATATACTTCCTTTAGTTGGCCGATCCGCTCGTTGCGGATTAACTCGCAAGCGAGGCGGAAGCGTCCCGCGTATTCCGAGCGCTGCTGCGTGCCTGCCTGATAAACGCGGCCGTAACGCTTCGCGGTCTCCCGCAGGCAGGCCGCCTCGCGCATCGTGATCGCCATCGGTTTTTCGCAATAGACATCCTTGCCCGCGCGCATCGCCGCCATGGCCATCATCGCCGCCCAATGATAGGGCACGGCAACCAGCACCGCGTCAATCTCGGGCCGCGCCAGCACTTCTCGAAAATCGTCATAGGCCTGCACGCCGTTGTAGGAGCTTTGCTCGAATTTCTGGGCGTACATCTGGTTGCAGCGCTCTCGCGCGTTCTCGCGCCGCTTCCGTTCGACGTCGCACACCGCCACGACCTGCACATCTCCGCGGGCCACATAGCCGCCCGGCACATAAGTCCACCCTCCCCCCAGCAGATGGCCGCTCCCCTGCCCTCCCAGCCCAATAAAGCCCATGACGATGCGCTCGCTGGGCGCGGTCATGCCGTCACGGCCCAAGGCTGAGGCCGGAATGAACATCGGCGCAGACACCGCCGCGGCCGCCACCCCCGCCGCCTTGAGAAACTTCCGCCGTGAGACACCGCGAGACAGTTTGATGGATCGACGATTTGTGTTCATACCGGCAATTATGTCCCTAAGCCAACCCGCGCTTCAATTGCAAATAACAACCGGGTCGAGCTGGGATCAAGCCGACCTGACGACGCGATAAAAGGCCGCTCCAAGCCAAAGTCCTGCGTTATTGGTCAGGTTCAATCCCGATCCGCTCCCCGCCGGTCAATCGGCTGGAAATGGGGCGATCTTACCATGGCGGAAGATCGCTTGGCCGTTCTACGATCTGCTACTTGATCGCTGCGATTCTGAAAAACCCCGCCGCGCCAGTCTCGAACGGAACCTGCGCTTGAAAAAGGTTCACTCCAGTTTGCGTCCAAACGGCGTTGTTTGCCGTCGTCCAGACGATCGGAGGCGCCAGGCTTGGCGTGCTTTGCACGGCGAAGTCCGCTGCCTGTCCGCCAGTCAATCGAAACTGGAGATTGGCCGCGTTTCCGGGCCCCAGACTCGACCCTGTCAAACTTACGGATGGAGGCACATTTGTCCAAGGCACGCTCGAATCCCAGGCAAGGCCATAGGGCTCGCTCTTCCCCGCCGTGGGGACGTATTGGCGTTCTACGTTCAGTTGATAGACTCCCGCCGTCAAGTTGGTCAGGTGCAAATGCTGAATCGTGTCGATCGCGCTGATCGATTGCGCCATGGCCGTTCCGTTGTAATACAGGACCAGGTGGAGAATGCTTTGCGCGTCTGAACTGGTATTGACGTAAAAGGTGTCGCCCGCGTCGATTTGCCCGTCTCCATTGACATCGGTCCAATAGGTATGGCGATCCCACGCGAGGGTTACATCCAGGTCCGCCCCAGGGGCTGCCGGACTGCCGAGAAGATAGCTCACCACGCCATTGGATGAACCGAGCGTGACGCCGGTCACGTTCGTGCCATAGACCGTGGCGAAATCGTAACCCGGCACAGCGACCGCGCCGGAAGGTTGCTGCCCCGCGGAGTACATCGCATAAACCCGCTGGAGGCTCAGAATTCCAGTCCCTTGCTGGTAGTCCATCGGGACCGCGGGCGAGCTCGTCCACGGAGCGCCGTTGTCATCCAGGCAGGTCACTCCGGAGTTCATGAGGATGGCTTTTAACAAGCGATGATCGCGGTTCAGCCCGTGCTGCTTGGCGTAACCGATCATCTCCGCGGCCGCGCCTGTGATGAATGGTCCGGCAAAACTGTTCCCCTCATAGCCGTAAGCCACCGGAAATCCAGACCGCCATCCCGAGGACGGGGTCACGCAGTTGATGGCGATGCCGCCGAGAATGTCCGGCTTGCACCGGCCATCAATCGTCGGCCCGGAATCGTCCGAACTCCAGACGTGGACCATGTCGGACGCCAATCCGCCCACGGTGATGACGTTGCGCGCGGCTCCTGGCGCCGTAGGAATCGTGGGATCGGTCAGCTCATTGTCGTAAGCCACGACAAAGATATTGCTGGCAAACATGAGATAATCGGCCATGAGGTCCGTGATGGGCACATCTCCGCTCTCGCTCATGGTCAACGTGCCTCCTTCGGTCCATGACCAAGGCATGTTGATCACCTCGGCCCCATTGGTCATGAGGAAGTTAAGAGCGTCCAGCACATCCGGTTCGGTCAACCCAGGCAAGTTAGCCCGATTGATGAATTCAGCGCAGACATAACGCGCATCAGGGGCCAGCCCCGTCATATCGCCCCCGTTAGCCCCGCGCGCCACGACAATACCCAGGCAAGCGGTGGAGTGGACGTCGTTGGTGGGGCCGCCGTTCACGCCCAGCGCATTTTGCCGCGCCGCCACCAGGCGCGGCCGACCCAGGGAATCGACCCCAGTGTACCACGGGTCGTTGAAATCAAACGCGTCGTCCATCGTCCCGACGATGACGTCTGTGCCCGGCCCTAGATTGGTGCGTCCGAACTCAACGTTGACCAGTGCCCACTGCGGGATGATGGAGCCTCCGACTACGAAATTAGTGGTCATTGATTTTTTGGTGTTGGACGCCGGCGTCACGGCATTGGCCGGATCCACGGTCACGGTAATCGAGTAAGTGCCGGCCTTGTAAATCAACCAATAGCCCGCGTTCAATGCCCACGCCGTATTTCCAGTATAGCCGGCGCCGTAGTTGGTGGGGGCGGAAATGTTTGTCCAGCCGTTGACCACGCGCTCGATCGTGTAATCGGTCTTCACTGGATTATCGTAGTCGTAATCCACCTGCACAAAAAACGGCGCGCCGGCGACCGCGTTGGTTTGGCTTCCATCCGGGGCGATGATCTTGATTCCCGTAACGGTAAACTCTGGCGCCGCGGCATTCAGGCGCCCAACGGCCGCAAAACAGGTTGCGGCAACAAGCAAAAAAAGAAGGAAACGAAGCGAGGTTCTCATCCGGTCGCAGGGATTAATGACGGGGCGTTTGAGAATTTGCAAGAGCATTTTAGTAGGGCGCGCCTTTTCTGCCGGGCAACTCGTTGCGAGTTAAAGGTTTTAACACTTTTTGCGGGACATCCTGGGGAAAGTTTTTTAAGGTCCCGGCATGGCAAAGAGCAAATGTCGGTTCCGTCGGC
>JBKQWF010000313.1:0-25292 GCA_052139695.1 Limisphaerales bacterium | reverse complement strand
GGGCTCCTGAGGTTTTGAGTGGAGCCTCGAGAGCGGCGGCGGGCTTGCTCTCGCCGACCACATGTTTCCAGTCCTATACAATTCCTATCGAAGCATTCAGGTGCAGAGCGAACATTAGGCGAGGATTTGGGTGTCTCAGCGGAAGAAGAGCCACCAGACGAGGAGGAGGACGGGGACCATGTAAGGCAAAGTGTGTCGGACGATATAGCCGAGAAATGTTGGCGTGTGGACCTTTTGGTGATCGGCGATGGCCTTGACCATGAAATTGGGGCCGTTGCCAATGTAAGTGTTGGCCCCGAAAAAGACCGACCCGACGCTGATCGCCAGGAGATAGACATTGGAGCCGATATTGCCGAGCAGGTAAGCGACGCGAATTTCGTCCGCGGTGACGGTGTTGGCGGCGAGTTCGGCCGGGTGGAACTGCTGGAGGGCTTCAAAAGTGTGTTTGACCTGAGCCGCATTGGGCCCGGCCAGCGCCATATCGGCGCCATGGTTCTGGATCAAGTGAGTCACCTGCGCAACGAGGTCGGCGGGAATATACCGGCCGAAGGCCGCGTTGAGGAAGCAAAGATAAGTGGGCGCGTTGTCCAGGACGCTGGACAAACTGCCGGAGCCGAAATAGAAAAAACTGGCGTTGGCGCCGCTCAGCTGGGAGGCGCCGGCTTGCATGCATTCCAGCGCCGGCATCATGGTGGCAAAGATTCCGAGAAAGAGAATGGCCACCTCCCTGACGGGAGCGAAGGAAAATTGGTTTGACTCATGCACCGGCTTTTTCGTCGTGGAATAGGAACCCAGGGCGGCCCCTGCCATCAGCGTTTCGCGCAAGAAGGGCGGGTGTTTGATGAAGACGGCGGCAAGGATCACCGCCAGGAAAAACAAGTTCTCCGCTCCGTCGAATCGCCACGCTTCGGAATGGCCCGTCTGTTCCGCGCGCACGGCGCGGGGCGCGCGCAGATAGTTTTTGCGGTCGATCGCGTAAAAGAGCAGTAAAAGGCCCCCCACGCCGGTCAGCCAGATGTGAAATCCTCGCGCCGCGACCCACCAGAAAGGCACGCCCATCAGGTATCCGAGGAACAAGGGCGGATCGCCCACCGGCGTGAGGCAACCCCCGACATTCGAGACGATAAAAATAAAGAAAGTGACATGGTGTGCGCTCACCCGGTATTTGTTCATGCGAAGCCAGGGCCGGATCAGTAGCATGGAAGCCCCCGTTGTTCCAAAAACGTTGGCCAGCAGTGCGCCAAAAAACAGAAAAAGAACGTTGAGCGCGGGAGTAGCTTCCCCTTTGACGTTGATATGGATGCCGCCGGACACCACAAAGAGCGAACCGATCAGTGCGATGAAACTGAGGTAATCCTGGGCGGTGTGCAGGACGCGCGCGGGCGCGTGCAAAATGGCCACGTAATAGCCCGCCACGATCGCCGCCAGGACCGCCACGACCTTGGGGTAATTCCTGCCTCACCAATCGGCGAAAAAAAGCGGTCCCAAGGCGATGGCCGCCAGAAGGGCGCAAAAGGGCAGGGCCATCCATGGATTGATTCCGATCACATGGAGCCGCGGCGGAGAAGAGCTTCAGGGCATGCCAAAGCGGGGTGAACTCTCGTTAGATGCGCGCCGCCGGTATATGGGACGCGGGAGCAGGATATGTCAAGATACCGCGTTGCCATGAAACCCGTTCTCATCACGGCCGGGCCGCCGCCCGTTGGCGAAAAGACCGGATGAGAGTCACCCCATAACCCGTCAAAACGCCCCCGGAGAACCACCATTGGCCGCCGCTGGCGAAGAGAGTGGGGCAGATCACTTGGGCCAATCCGAGGGCGGCTACCAAAATGATGACCCTCCGGCTGGATCCCCGCACCACCTGCCACTCGCCACGCAAAGCCCCGCTTTGCTGGAGTTTTTCGTAGCGCTTCCGGGCCGCCTGCTGAAGCAGCCCGAATCCGGCTCCAAGACCTCCGCCCGCCAACAACGCGATTGACCATTGCGCAAGTTTTGCCATGTCCACATTCATCATTTTAATCTTCGTTCATCTTGGTTGGCTCGGCGCGTCCCGAGAGAAGCGCCACCGGGAGCGAGTTGCCAGGCCGCTACTTTGCCGTCGGTGTTTCCGATTGCTTGTCCAGGATGATTCCGCAATAGCCGGCGATGCCCATTTCGGGAACGTCCAGACCCTCGAGTTCGACTTCTGCCGGCACCCGGTGGGTGCCGAGGATGGCTTTGACGATGTAGTAAACCAGGAGGGAAAGGAGGCTCAAGGTAATGAAACAGGTGGTGACGCCGACTATTTCCGCGATCAATTGGCTGAAGCCGCCGCCGTAGAAGAGGCCGAGCACGCCCATTTCCGTGGCGCCTTTGGGTGCGGCGCTCGGGTCCATCATCTTGTAAGTCCCGTCAACCAGTTTGAACCAATGCGCTCCGTTCCAGCCTTGGCCGTAGGTGCCGTCGCCAAAGAGTCCGACCGAAAGGCAGCCCCAAGCGCCGTTTACGCCGTGGACGGAAATCGCGCCGACGGGATCGTCAATGCCAATCTTGTCAAAGAAAAACACCGACTCCACAACCAAAAGTCCGGAAATCAAGCCCAGCGCGCAAGCGCCGAATGAACTGACAAAGGCGCAGGGGCAAGTAATGGCGACCAGTCCGGCCAGCATGCCATTGCAGGCCATGCTGGGGTCCGGTTTCTTGGCGCGGACAAACCACATCCACAGCATGGCCCCCATGCAACCCGTGGCGGAAGCAAGCATGGTGTTGGTGGCGACCACCGCGATGCGCAAATCCGTGCCCGCCAGGGTGGAACCTGGATTGAACCCAAACCATCCGAAGGCCAGAATGAAGGTGCCAAGGATGGCGTAGGGAATGTTGTGCGGTGGCATCGGATTGGTGCTGCCGTCCTTGTTAAACTTCCCAATCCGCGGGCCGATGAGCCAGGCGAAAATCAATCCTATCACGCCGCCCTGCATATGCACCACTGAGGAGCCGGCAAAGTCCACGTGACCGTGCCCCAGTCCGCAGTTCACGCCCAGTTGGGAAAGCCAGCCGCCGCCCCAAACCCAATTGCCAAAGACCGGGTACATGATTGATCCGATGAAGCACCCGTATAAGCAGAAGGCGGAGAATTTCCAGCGCTCAGCGGCCGCGCCCGTCGGGATGGTCGCGGTGGTGTCCATGAAGACCATTTGGAAAAGGAAGAGACAGAAAACCCCCACGTCATAGGTGTCGGCGGAAAGGAAGAAGCCCTTCAATCCGATGATGCCCCAATCATGACCGCCCAGATGCCAGGTCCACTCGTGATTCAAACTGGAACAAGCGCCCAGTGTGCCGCCTCCGAGCGCGCCCACGCCGCCAAACATGAAGGCAAATCCGCAAACCCAGAATCCCAACATGCCCAACGGGTAGATCAGCATGTTCATCGTCATGGTGTGGGCCGCGTTTTTGGCCCGGCACAAACCAGTTTCCACCAGCGCGAAACCCGCCTGCATGAACATGACGAGAAAGCCCGTGACCAGGGTCCAGACAAAGTTGATGGAGATGCGGTTGTGGCCCACGCCGTCGGCCAACTTCACGGCCAGAGGCTCGGCCTTGGCTTGCGCGCTGTAATCGTCAAAAGCCTTCTTGGCGTCGTCGTAAGCCGCCACCTTGTTGGTGTCCTTCTTATCCTCGGCGCTCAGCGAGGGCGGGGCGCTGACCTGGAATGTGGGGTAAGTGTAGCTGCCACCCGAACCGCCCGCGTCGCCAATATTGCCGGTGTTGCCGCCGCCGGGATCATTATTGGGGCCGGGGGTTTGGCCCAGCGCGGGGCGAGACGCGGACAGAACCAGAAGGAGGGCAGCCAGGGAAGTGATTAATTTCTTTGTCATAGTTTTTTCAGTTAAGCTCGTGTCATGCTTTCGCAATGCGGACTCTGTGGGCTTAAATGGCCGAAGCCCCTTTCTCTCCCGTACGAATTCGGATGACATCATCCAAAGTGGAAACGAATATCTTGCCATCGCCGATTTTTCCGGTTCGCGCGGTGCTCATGATCGTCCCCAAGACCTTGTCCAAGTGTTCGTTCTCCACCACCACCTCGATTTTGACTTTGGGAATGAACTCCAGCGTGTACTCGCTACCTCGGTAGGTTTCCGTGTGGCCCTTTTGCCGACCGAAACCCTTGGCCTCAATCACGGTCAGCCCGTGAACGCCGGCTTCCGTAAGGGCAGTCTTCACTTCATCGAGCTTGAACGGTTTGATGATCGCTTCAATTTTTTTCATGGATGACAAACCTTTTGCCAACGGCAGTTATCATTTGGGTTAGTACGTTTGTTTCCCATCGCTTACGGATGAAGGCCGATACTGATCAACCCATCCACCAAATAAGCGCGGTCCAATTCCAACTTAGCAGAGGATGTGCCACGGCGGCGGGAGGTTTTGCGTCAAGATGAACTCGTGCCGAAGATGAACGGAACGAAGTCCGATTTAGCCAGGCCAAAAGAAAACTCCGCGGAGGCAAAGAGTGACAGCGAAAGACTCGATGTTCTTTCATTTTCTTAATGTCATATAAAAGATGTTTTGAACATGTTTTGTTGGATATTAAGAAAATGTTAGGCTTTGACGGAACGGAGGGATCTGACTAATTGCGGAATGTTGGATGCGAAAGAACGGTCTGTGACCGGGAAAAGATTCAAAGAGATTGGTCTTTGGACAGGACGCGCTCCATGGAGCGCGAAGACCAGATGCGGCAACAATTGATCAGAGTGACTAAAATGTGACAGGAACAAGGGGCATCGAGATCGTAAATCGGGCGCCGCCTTCCAGTGGGTTCTCGGCCGTCACCTTGCCGCCGAGAGCTTCGACGAAACCGCGCACCAGGGATAGACCGAGACCCGTCCCGCCGGTTGGGGCGGATGGGCCGCGGTAGAATTTGTCGAAGACGCGCTCGATGGCTTGAGGAGGAAGGCCGGGGCCGCGATCCGCGACCGCGATGCACAAGGCCTGTTTTGCCTCCCAGACCCGCAGTTCCACGGCGGTCCCCGGCGGGGTGTGCGAGGCCGCGTTCGACAAAAGATTCATCAGCGCCTGTTGCAAGAAAACAAAATCTGTCCGAATCAGCGGCAGGTTTGACGGCATATCCACCGTGAGTTTGTGCCCTGCCAGGTCCTTTTCCGTCTCCGCGACCGCCATATTGACAATGTCGTTGACTTCGCATTCATTGAATTGGGGCTTGATGTGCTTGGATTCGAGCCGCGTAATATCGAGCACCTTTCGCACCAGCCGATTCAGCCGCTCCGCCGCCTCCTGAATTTCAGCGATCAACTCCGCGCCGGTCTCATCCATCGCTGGCTGTTCGGCCAGATCGCTGGCGGCGGCCTTGATCGCCGCCACCGGTGTGCGGATTTCATGGGACATGGAATCGAGCAGCGTCTTGCCCAACCGCTCGGACTCGCTCAATAACTTGGCCCGCTCGGAAAGTTCGCTCAAACGCTGGCGATCAAAGGCCAAGGCGATCTGGCGGGTCAGGGCCTCGAGCAGGTTCCGCTGGTGAATGGTCGGCGCGAGCGATTGCGTCAGGCGCAGCGCAATCACTCCCACCACCCGGGCGGGCGTCTCCAGCGGAACACAGAGAATGTCCGTCATGGGCAGATTCTCCGTGAAGCGGCCCGCCGGCCTGCGATGATCCCGCACCCACGCCGCGACAGCGAGATGCCTCGCCTCCATGGCCAAGGCGCCGCCAGCTTGAACTTCCAGCTCATTTTTGCCGTTGGGCAGCAAAATCGCGACCGCGGCGTCAAAGGTGCGCCCCAATTCCATGACCACTTTTTGGACGATTTGTTCGACGGTGGTTGCTTCGGCCAACTCGCGGCCCAACAAATAGAGCACGGTGGCGCGTTTCTCCCTTTCGCGCTCCGCTGTTTCCTGGGCGCGGATGCGCGTGGTCAATTGGCCGAAGGCCAATGCCACCACGAAGTACATGGCCAGCAACAAGGCGTCTTCGACATGGGAGACCCGGAAGGCGAAGACGGGCGGCAGGAAAAAATAGTCCCAAATCGTGGCGCTCAGGGCGGCGGCCAGCAAGGCCGGCCCACGCTCGACAAAGAGCGAAAGCACAATCACCGCCAACAATGAAACAAATGCCATAGCGTGCGCGCCGACTTCTGTCACGTGCGGCATAAACCACCACCCCGCCAAGGCGACAAGCACGACTGTTGCCACCACCATGGCATACGGCTGCCAAACTGTGCCGGTAAAAAGCATGAAGCGTCCTCGCGCAGGCATGCCGCGCTTGACCGGAACCACGTGGACGCCAATGTCGCCGCTGCCGTTGACCAAGTCTGCGACAGCTTCGTTCCTGGAAAACATCCGCCACCATTCGAGCGGAGCGGTCTTGCCGGCGACAATTTGCGTGACATTGCGAGACTTGGCTATCCGCAGCGCGGCGTTGGCCAGGCTGTTATCGGCGGTCGTAATCACTTCCGCCCCCAGCTCCCGCGCCAGGTCCAGGTTGCGTGTCAAGCGCGCTTCCATTTCGGGCGGGACGCTCCTGGAGGTTTCGACATAAAGAACAATCCAGTTGGCGTTCAAGCTCCCCGCCAGACGCCGCGTCCACATAATGATGGGTTCAGAATCCCAATCCGCCTCGATGGCCAGGAGCAGGCGGTGACTGGACTTGGCGGGCCCGGCGGCGTTGGCGGCTTGCCGCTGCTCCTGAACTTCCCGCGCGATCCTCTCGGCGAACAGCCGGGCCGCCATCTCACGGAGCGCCATAAGCGCGGGCTTCTGGAAAAGACGCCTGGCGAACTCCTCATTCCCTGGCGGCAGAAGGACGCTTCCCATCTTATATCGACGAACCATTTCATCCGGCGTGACGTCCACCAAATCAATGAGAGCTTTGTCAAGCGCACCGTCTGAGACGAGGCGCCGGCGGTCAAGCCCGAGCAATTCCCAAGTGAGGTCAGCCCGGCTTGCCAGTTCGTAAATGTTGAGCGTGGTATAAACGGTGACGCCAGCTTCCATAAGTTCCAACGCGTCCTGAAAGCGCTTGGGGTGGCGCGCGCCCGCCGGGTTGGTGTGCGCCAAATCGTCCAGCACGACAATTTCCGGCTGTTGCGCCAAAACCTCTTCCAGGTCCAGTTCGGGCGACCGGGCCCCAGACAGGCGCGCCGCTAGCTTTTCCATCACTTTATCCCCGTGAGCCTGCAGGTTGCCAATGACGACAGAACGCCCGGCGTTTTTTTCCGCAAGCGCGGCACGTAACATGGCGGCGGTCTTGCCCGCGCCCGGGCCGATACCAAGAAAGACTCTCAATATGCCGCGGCACGCGACAGTTCGGGAACGACGATCGCCAGTAGCTTCCGCCATCTCCTGAGCATACTCCGCCACGACCAAGATTCAACAGGAGCGGACGATGCGCGGGTCAACGTGGCGAAGTCGTCCTCGGCCTAGCCCATTACGGCCAGGTCGTCAATCTTGTTTGGCGGTCCTGGCGCTCCCTGAATTCCCGGCCGGCTTCGACCAGTTTAACTGTCCCTCCACAAATGAACGTACCGGCTCTCCATCCAGCCATGTCCGATGATTCCCATCTTTCCAGGAGCGAGCTCGACGACCTTTGCCCCACAGTGTTGTTCGAACTTGTCGTCCAGGGCGTAGCGGAACCAGGCCGTTCCTTTCGGATCCGCCAGCTTATAGACAAAGAGCCGAGACCGGCTCTTATAGGGCTTGAACGGATCGTGTTCGGCCGCGACAATCTCCGGTTTCCCGTCGCCATCGAGATCCGCCACGGAGAGCGAGTGCGGACAGATGATCCGATCCACCACGTGGGGGATGAAACCCCGCCGCCGCGGGTCGCCGGTGTTCTCCAGCCATGCCACGCGGCCATAGTAGCTGCGTCTTGTGTCGTAGCTTAGTTTTTCTTCCGCCACGATAATGTCTGGTCTTCCGTCGCCGTTGATGTCGGCCACGGCCGCGCGGGCAACTGCTCCAAAACCCTCCGCCAGCAAGTGCGGAGTAAACTCCCCGTTGCCCATGTTTTCCAGCCAGTAAGGTCCGGCAATCACGTCCAGCCTTCCGTCTCCGTCCAGGTCGTGGGCCAGCATCTCTTCGCCATAGGGAATTTGGGCCAGCACGCGGCGGGGCCAGAGAGACGAGGCCGGGTTCTCGGGAACCTCAAAGATTTCTGGATGGGTTCGGTCGTGGTAACCCGCGATCAGCGCGAGCTTTCCACCCGGCAACAGCGGCGCAAGGATGGTGCCGTGCGGCCAGTCTCCGCTGCCGGCGCCGATGCGGTGCTCCTCCCAGCGGTCATGGAGGGGATCGATGGGTTTGAGCCAACAGAGTTCGCTGGACAGCGCGCTGTAAAAGTCTCCGGCTCCTGGTTTGCCCTTTATCGCGATAAGCTCCTTGCGGCCGTCCTTATCAATATCAAACGCGTTGACAATCTGCGCGATCCCCGGGATCTGATGGCGTTCCCAGCCCGGGCTCTTGTACCACCACGCCCCGCACACCACCTCGGCCGCCCCGTCCCCGTCCACGTCCACCCATAGGATGTCGGTTGCGGTATAAGGCTTCTGCTGATCGATGAATTCGTGGCGGTAGTTCTGGAAAAGCGGCGCTCCCGGCCGCTGCTTGAACACCTGGACCCAACCGATGCAGTCTGGGTAGTCCGTATTGACAACCTGGGCGGCGTGGCCGACGATTTCCAGCGCCCCGTCCCCGTCCACGTCCGCCACGACCGCCTCGTGCGTGCCTTCGCCCTTATAGAGCATTTCGCGCGTGACGGTCTGGCCTCCGTTGCCGAGCACATATTTCTGGAGACGCGCGTCGAAATTGTAAGGAGCGCCCCAGCCTCCCTGGTTCATTTCCCCCGCGAACACATGAACCACCTGGGTTTTGACGTCCCGCCAGGCCCTCAGGGAGTGCGGGAAAATCAGCCGGCTGTCCATTGGATGCTCCACCCACGGATGTTCCGCATCGCGTCCAACCCGGTTCTCAAACCAAGACAAATGGCCATCCGCATATTCATCTTCCACGGCGACGATGTCGGGCCTGCCATCGCCATTAACATCGATGACCGCCACGCGGCACATGTCACGGAAACCGGGAGCGAACTTGTGCTGGTGCCAGGCTTCGCCGGAAAACGGTCCCCCAGCCGGAGGCGAGAACCAGTACGGGCCGGAAACCAGATCCATTTGTCCCTTGCCTTCGAGATCGCCAGCAGCCGTGCCCTCCACTGGAAGCCCGGTCTGGACGAGTTGCTTTTTCCACGGCTGCGTCGGATCCGCTCCGGGTTTGTAAATGTACAAGCCGGGCGTCGTCGAGTACATGGCGTTGGCCACCAGTTCCAGCCTGCCGTCGCCATCCACGTCCGCGAAGATGAGGTCGTGCGGCCCGCCTGCGGTTTGGGCGTCGATGAGGTGCTCGATACCTGGATGAACAAGATCCTTGCCCGGCTTAAACCAGTAGATGGCATACTGGCCCGTGCCCTTGCCGCCCTTTTCGATTTCCCGGCCGGCCACGATCTCCTGGCGGCCATCCCCATCGATATCCGCCAGCGCCACACCGACATGGAAATGTCCGCGCGAGATCAACCCCTTTTCGAAGCCGCTCAGACGATACCACAACAAGGCCCCCACCCCGCCAATGACGATCTCTGGTTTGCCGTCGCCATCAATGTCACCTACGGCAGCGCTGCCCGTTTCCCCGATTCCCGGAGGAGCCGCATCCAGCAGCATGAACTCCCACGCCCCCGCCTTTGGGAGGGCAACGGCGGACTTCTCCTCCGGCACCGCTTCGGCGGGGCCGCTCCGTGCCTGGAATGGAACGATGGTGAGTGCGGATAGGGTCAGGGCCGTGTCGCGCAAAAACTCTCGGCGCGTGGGTCTGCGCGGCCCCGCGGAGATACGAACCGGTGTAAGTTCTTCTTTCATAGTTCAAAGGTGTTGTCAACTTTTGCCAAATCGGAACGGATGCTTTAACGAGCCTCGGTGGTGCGTTGCCGGAGCCAGGCCATGTCGTTCGGGCCGGTCATCGTATTATAGGTGTAACCCCCGTCCACCAGCGGCAAACCTGCCCACGGGTCCCGCCACTTGTGGATCTCGGCGTGTCCGTCCGCAAACAGTATCCCGCAAGCTCTTCCGTGGTAGCTCGCCGGGCGGTCCGTGATCTCTCCGGATGTGCTGGTCATGTCAACCCCGAAGAAAGCGTCGCCAATGCTGTCTTCGCTCTCATCAAGCAGGACCCAGACATTGGCCGGATTTCCAAAATCCGTCATTTTGTCGTAGATACGATAGGTCGTTCCTCCTCCAAGGGTTTGGAGATACCCCAGGCCATTGCCATTTCCGGAGACGAAGCAGTTCATCGCGACACTGCGGACGCGCGGGTACATTTTCCCCCACTCCTTGGCTTGGCTGCGGTCGCCGGGACACTTGTAAACCCCCGGGCTCTTGGAGAACGGACCCAGGCGCGATTGCATCAGGAGAAAGGTGTTGGTATTGTCCGTATTGTTGACGCTAAAATCGAGGAAGCCGTCGGCCCAACCCCCGCCCTTCTGGTCGGCGCTGCTTTCTCCAAATTGGTTGTTCGGCGGCAAGTTTCTATTGTTGTCATCGGAGTACATGACCCAGGCTATATGCAATTGCCGGCTGTTGCTCATGCACTGGACGCCGGCAGCCTGGAGCTTGGCGCCGGTCAAGGCCGGCAAGAGCATGGACGCCAGGATGGCTATGATGGCAATGACCACCAGTAATTCGATCAAGGTAAAGGCAGGACGCCCCGCATGACCGCCAGGCCCGTTGTGACTAAGATGAGTATTCATAAACTCAATTTGGGACTGAGGGATCGAACCTCAGTCCCGGCGACCTTTACGCCAGGTACGCATGAAGCTGGCGGCGGGTCACATCCGGTTGGGATTTACAATTGCTTCAACCGGTAGAAGCTCGCACCCGCGCCGGCCGGGATCGGGACCGTCACGGTATTCTGTCCTCCAACCACATCCACGGCGTTGGGCACGGGCAACCAGGTAATCGGACTGCTCAGGTTGGTGGTATAAACCAGGCCATACCCGGCCGACGCTACGGGCCACGAGACAAGAAAATTGGTCCCCGAGTGCGTGACCGCGATGGAGGGCGCCTCCGGCAAAGTGAGCCACGCGGCCATAAGGTCGCAACTCGGGCCGCCTGAGTTGGTGTGGATCTCTGTAATGGTCAAGGTCTGGGAAGCAGATGCCGCACTGTAGGTGAAGGCATATTCCTTCGTCGTGTTGCCGCCGCTGGGGGGTATCGTTGTGTCCGTGAAGCCGACCGCGGAAAAATCCGACAGTTGCGCGGTGATCTGCACGTCGCCCGGCCCTCCCACGAACACGTGCAAAGTTCGGTTTGTGGTATCGGCCGGCACGGTAAGAGTCCAGCCGCCATCAGCCGCGCCATTGCACCAGGAGTAGTTTTCGTCGTTGGTGCCCGTCGGAACGGGGTCTCCATCGCTCCAAGTGATGTTCCGCGCGGGGTCATGCCATTGGCCATAAGTGCCTCCGCCGATTGGGGTGACATCGCTGATCAACCCGCCCCCCGAAGCCTTGTGAATGTAGGGGTTATTCGGATTCTCCCAGTAGGCCCAATCGAGGGTGCCCAGGCTGGTCAGGTCATAGCTGGTGGCCGCCTGCGCCGCGGTTGCCAGCAACGAACCGCCTTTAATAATCACCGAAACCGTAATCGGGAGGGATGACCCCGTGGCGCCGAGTCGGTCGGCGGCTTGGGCGGTGATGGCATACACGCCGGCGGCCGGATTGGTCCAGGTGATACTGAACGGGCTGGCGATGGCAGCGCCGATCAGAGTGCCGTTGGCAAAGAACGACACATTGGTCACGGAACTGTCGATGTCCGCGACGTTCGCGTTGAGGAGGAGGTTGGTCGGAGCGGTGAATATCGCCCCATTCGCCGGGGTCGCGAACGCCACTGTGGGGGTCGCGGCCTGGCCGTCTTCGCGCAAGATCGGCGCGGCGTCGTTGAAGAAATAGTCCAGGTTATAAGTGATGCCCTGCCCGCCAAAATACGGGCCGATTTGCGCCACGGTCCAGACCTGCTGCACCGGCTGATAGACAGCCGTCCAATTGAAGCCGTCGGAGGAGAGGAGAAAGGTCCACATATCACCCTGGCGTCTGAGCCGCATGAAAGCCGTCCCGTTGTCCGTGCCATCGGAAGGCGCAACCAAGGAAACGGACTGCCCCCAAGAGCCGTTGCACAGCGTGTTTCCGTTGCCGTCTTGAACTGCTAGGAGGTAGCCGGTCAGCCCGCCCGAGTTGCCCTGCACATCAAAGCGGAGAAAATTAGTTTCCGTGGGATCAAACACAAGGAAGCCGTACTCGCCGTTGCCCTCGCCGGGAATGGTTTCCCATTTTTCGGTCACCTCGAAGTCCTGATCCACCGCGTTCTGCAAGAGCATCGCGCAGTTGTTGTTCACCCACGCGTCTTGATTTTCGTTGCCGCTCACACCCGCGCTCAAGACCACATCGGCCGTCCCAAAGCCGCTGATCCAATTGGTGTCATCGCCCTGCGGATCAAGCCAGGTCCAAAGGTTCGTGTTGAGCGCCGCATGGTTGAAGTCGTCCGAAATCGGCGCCAGGTTGGTCGTGTAAATCTGCACTCGGACATTGGGCGAGATTGCGACATACCCGAAGCTATCGGCCGCCTTGGCCAGGAGCGAGTGCCATCCGGGGCTTGGGTTGTTCCACGTAATGCTGTAAGGGCTGGTGGCGGCCGTGCCGAGCAGCGTGGCTACGCCGTAAAAATCAACGTCATAAAAGGCCACATTCGTGACCGATCCCACCACATCCGCCGCCCCCGCGGTGACAACGAGGCTTGCCGGATTAGTCAATACAGACAAGTTCGCCGGAGCGGTAATCGCGACCGTGTCGGGCAGGATGACCTGAAGTGTGATGGTGGGAGAAAGCCCGGTCAGCCCCAGGCTATCGCTAGCTATGGCATGAAGGGTGTAGGCGCCGGGGCTTGGGTTGGTCCAAGTGATACCCCACGGGCTCGCCGTCGCGTTGCCCAGCAGGTTTGTGCCTTCATAAAAGGCCACATTCGTGACCGAGCCGGCGACATCCGTAACGCTCGCGCTCACGACGAGGTTGGTCGGCAACGTGACTACCGCCCCATCCGCGGGCGCGCTAACTGCCACGGTCGGAGGCGGGTTTTGCCCGTCTTCCTTCAAGATCGGCGAAGCGTCATTGAAGAAGTAATCCAGCGCGTAGGTAATCCCCTGCCCTCCGACATAAGGCCCCACCTGCGCCACTGTCCAGGCCTGGGTGACGGGTTGCAGGAATATCACCCAATCAACGCCGTTGGAGGAGACGGAGTAGGTCCATTGATCGCCTTGGCGCTTGAGCCGCATATAAGCCGTCCCGTTGTCGGTGCCGTCGGTTGGCTGGACCAAGCCCTGAATGGCGGATGGCCAGCCCGCGCCGTTAATGTAACTTCCATTTCCCTGGTTGATGATGCCCATGAAGCCAGTCAGTCCGCTGCCGCCGCCGCCCTGGACGTCGAAGCGCAGGAAATTGGTTTCCGTGGTATCATAAACGAGGAAGCCATACTCGCCGGCATCCGCGCCTGGGACCGTCTCCCAACTGGCGGTCACTTCGAAGTCCTGGTCCGGCGCGCTCTGTAAAAGCACCGGGCAGTTTTGATTCGGTTGCGACCACTGGTCGTGGCTTTCATTCCCGCTCACGCTCACGGACAGAACCACGTCCTTGGTCCCATAGCCGCTGATCGAATACGTATCGTCTCCTTGCGGATCGCTCCAGGTCCAGAGGCTGGTGTTGAGGGTCGGGTGGTCGAAATCGTCGGAGACGATCTGACTTTGCGCGCGGCACGTCAGCAACGCGCCCATCAGACCCAGGGCAAGGGCCAGTCTTATCTTGGTAATCTTCATTTGTGGCATTTGTGGTGGAAGGGTTGACAATTTGGTAACGGTTTGGTTATTGCCTTTTGCGGATTCATTCATTTGGCGTTTCTCCTTGGCCGCGTCAATAACCGGAGGCGCGGTGAAACCTTCAATCGAAGCAAACGGGCTGGATGCGAGTTGGGTTTCATAATGCTTTAGGAGTTTGAATATAAGCGAATGTTGAAGAGATGTATTTAGCACAAGTGGAAAATCACGGTGCATTCTTGGAACTGGAATTCCTCTTAGGCCGGCGGGGTGGGTTGAATAAGGGACGCCTCTCAAAGCCGGACCGGAATCGCGGATCAGTCCCGGGCTCAAACCGTCGGACGCGGCAGTTAGTTGCTAGCCCGGTTGGTGGTCCCTCGCGCTACGTTTTCTTCCAGGTCGCGGCGCGCGCCGATGGCTTGTTTGCGCGGTGCCAGCTTGCCCATGAGCACGGCCAGCGCGCAGAGGACCAAGGCCATGACAGCGGCGATGGGAAGGCTTTTTTGAATGCTGGCGCCAACGCTGAGACTTCCGATCATCTTGGGCACGATGGTTGGCCCCAGCAGGCCGATAGCAAACATGATCCCAAAGATGCTGCCGTACAGGCCGGGTTCGTAGCGCGAAAACGTAACCCCCACGATGGTCGGAAAGATCGGGGCCAGCGCAAGCCCCAGCGCCATGACGGCCACCACCGCCAAACCGTAGCTGTGGGTAAAAACCATCAGCGCGATGGCGCCCGCCGCCACCAGGGCGGCCCCGGCAATCAGTTTGGTCCCAACGGCTGTCAAACCTTTGATCGTGGAAGTGGCAAAGCGCCCGATCGCCATGGAGAGTCCGAACAGGCTGAGCACCCAGGTCGCATGTTTCGCGGCATCTGGGTTCTGGCTGCCGCCGGACATTTCCGTCATCAGCGGCTTGATCCAGGTGTTCATCGAGATCTCCAGCGCGATGTAACAAAGCAAAGCGAGCGCGGCTACCAGGACCGGTCTTTCCCCCAGCAGACGAACCGCTTGAGAAAACCGGTAGCCGGTGGACACCCGCGGGTAGCTGGGAAAGAGGGCCAGGACAGCGAAGAGCAGCACCAACGCGCCGAGCGAGCATAACGCCGCGGGATAGGTGACCTTGAGATTCCCAATCAAGTAAATTAAGGCCAGCGGCGTAAGCACGAAAGCCAGCCCGACAAAGCCGTTGCCGAAGTTGCTGGCGCGGGCCGGTTCTTTGCCTTCGAATAGGACGATGGGTATGAGGGTGTTGCCCACCGTGTTGGCGCACATGGCGCCAACCCCGAGCAAGCCGCAGGCGATGAGCGCGGTGCTGAAGTTTGAGGCGAACGCCAGCAGAAAGATGGCGCCCGCAGCCGCTAAGAATCCCGCGATCGCCACGGCCTTGTGCCCCACCTTGTCCACCAGCGGGCCCACGAAGAGTTGAACGACCAAGCTTGTCAAGAAGAGCGCCGAAGCCAGGCTGCCCACCTGGGAATTATCCAGGCCCAACCGGGCCTTCATCTCCTCGGAGATGGCGCCAATCAGGATAAAGCAAATGGCGAGCGTGAACACCGCCAGGAGTGCGACCGCGGCTGTCAGCGTTTTCATGGGTTGGTCAGGAGTTGGAAACTCAATCGGTGATTTGCGGTTTAGGCCCACCACATTTCCGCGGCGGGTTCTTTGAGAATGGCGGCGCGCAGGGTCTGGACGGCGTGGCTTAACCCTTCCTCGACGGAAGCCAGAGCGTCTTCATGCTCGATGCTGAGGACGTAATCGTAACCAACCAGGCGCAGGGCGCTGCCAATCTCGCGCCAGCACGCGAGATCGTGCCCCCAGCCGACGCTCCGGAATGTCCAGGCGCGATGCGCGATTTGCCGGTACGGCTTGGCATCCAGGCAGCCGTTCTCGGCGACGTTGCGCTTGTCAATGAAAGTGTCTTTCGCGTGAAGATGAAAAATGGCCTTGTCGAATTTGCGGATCGCCGTCGGGATGTCCACGCCGAGCCAAAACAAGTGGCTCGGGTCCAGATTCACGCCGATGGTTTCTCCGACCGCCTCCCGCAAGCGGAGCGCTGTTTCCGGGTTATAAACGACAAAGCCGGGATGCATTTCGACCGCGATCTTCTTCACTCCACAGTCGTTGGCCAGAGCGGCAGCCTGCTTCCAATAAGGGACGACGACTTGCTGCCACTGCCACTCCAGATACTGCGGATACTCGGGAGGCCAGGCGCAAGTAATCCAATTGGGGCATTTGGCCTCCGGCGAGTCGCCGGGGCAGCCGGAAAGGACGTTGATCACAGGAACTTCCAATTGCCGGGCCAACTGCACCGTCCGTTCGAAGGCGCGCTGATGTTCCATCGCAATCGTTTTGTCCGGATGGATCGGATTGCCGGGACAGGACAGTGCGCTAATGAACAAACCCGCATCCTGGATCGCCTTCAGGTAATCGCGGCTTGCTTTCTTGTTGCCCAGAAGTTTCTCCACATCGCAATGGGCGCTTCCGGGGTAGGCGCCCGTGCCAATCTCCACGCAATCAAGGCCGAAGCCCGCCACCTTCTTGAGCATCTGGTCAAACGGCAGTTTGTTGAACAGAACACTGAAGACGCCGATTTTCATAAGAGGATTCTCTTTCTGTCACGGGGGTTGATGACACTCCACTTGCACCCAGGCCCCGCCGGCCTGATGACTGCGCAGGATCGCGTCGGTGACGCAATTGATTTGATAGCCCGTGGCAAAAGTCGGAAACGCGATCCCGTCCGCGGTCGAGGGGTCACGCGCTTCGGCGATGAACGTGAAGATGTTTCGCATCAGGTTGCGGAAGGCGTCAGGCCAGCCTTCATTATGCCCTCCCGGCAAAGCCGCATAAGAACGGGCCGATTCTTGCAGCAGGCTGGGGTCTTTGAGAACTGTTTCGTTGGGCGCGCCGCGCCGGCCAACCCACAATTCGTTCGGCCGTTCCTGGCGCCACTCCAGGGAAGCTTTGGCGCCGCTGATTTCCAGGCGGAGGTCGTTCTTTCGCCCGGCGCTCATCGCGCTGGCCGTAAAGATGCCCCGCGCGCCATTATTATACTCGACGATGACAAATCCCAAATCGGGCACCGTGACGTGGTAATCCTCCGGAGCGGCATCCGATTTTGTGGCAAAAGCTTCTCCGGCTTCCGCGCGCGGCTTCTTGCGCAGCGGAAGCGTGGTGGATAACTCCGCCCTGAGCCGAACAATCTGGAGACCCGTAACATGTTGGCTCAAGTCGAACCAGTGGGCGCCGGCTTCGGCGACCATCGCTGTGGGGCCGCACTTGTCCGCCTCCAGTCTCCAGGAGAAGTCCGTGTCGTGGAGCAGCCACTCCTGCAGGTAATGGCCTTGCAACAGGTGAATGTTGCCGAGTTCGCCATTTTGAATCATCAGGCGCGCGTGCTGCACGACGGGGTTGTAGCGGATGTTAAAGGTGACGGCATGGACGCGCCGGCTGTTTCTGGCAGCGACCAGCATCTCCCAAGCCTCGGTCGCGCTCAGGGCCATCGGCTTGTCCACGAGCACGTGTTTGCCACTTCGGAGAACCGCCAGCGCCAGGGGGTGATGCAAGTGGGTTGGGGTCACGATATCCACCACATCGATTTCCGGATCAGCCAGCAGTTCCTGATAGTTGGCGCACACTTTGGGGACATGCTGGCGGTTGGCCTTCTCGCGGGCTTGGTCGGCATGCTGCGTGCAGAGCGTGGTCACGTCCACAAACCCCAGCCGCCGGATGGCATCCAGATGGTGTGGACCCACGAAACCGAATCCGATGAGACCGCAACGCAATCGGCGCATAGACTTTTTATTGGTGGCTCTTCATCGCCTTCTCCATGTTCGCCAGCGGTATCTTGCCCTGGATCGTCCAGCCTCCGTCCACGTAGAAGACCTGGCCGGTCATGTAACTGGAATCTTCGCAAGCCAGGAACACGGCCGAGCCGGCCATTTCCTCCGCCTCGGCCGTGCGACCGAGCGGAACCACGCTCCCCCAGGCCTCTTTGAAACCGGGATCGTCGCGCAGGTTGCGCTCCACGTTGACGGGCCCCGGCGCGAAGGTGTTGACCCGGATTTTGAACGGCGCCAACTCCACTGCCAGTTGTTTGGTCATGGCGTGAATGCCGCCTTTGCTGGTGGCGTAAGCCACCAGGTTCTTGACTCCCAAGGCGGCGCAATTCGTTGAGACGTTGATGATGTTGCCGCCTCGTCCTTGCCGCATCCATTTGGCCGCCGCCAGCGAGCAAAAGAATGTTCCTTTCAGATTCGTGTCCATAACCTCGTCCCATTTCGCCTCGGTTGTCCCGAACAACTCCGTCCAACCCGTGATCCCGGCATTATTGACCAGAACGTCCAGGCGCGAAAACTCCTTCCGAGCTTTCGCAAACATGCTTTCAATCTGAGGCACTTTCCCGATGTTGGCCTTGATCGCTAAGGCGCGCCGGCCAAGGGCACGGATTTCTTTGGCAACCGCTTCGGCTCCCGCACGGTCCGAATTGAAGTTCACGATCACATCGGCCCCTTCCCGGGCCATTCCCAGGGCGAGAGCCCGCCCGATCCCCTTGCTCGCGCCGGTCACCAGCACCGTCCTGTCTGTGAGTCTCATGGTTTTAATAGCACTTTAAGCGCGGACTTGTCCTCGCACGCGTCGAACCCTTCTTTCCAGCGGTCCAGCGGGAGGCGGTGAGTGATGACGTCGCCGAGCTGGACAGTTCCTTGCTCCAGGATGCGCAGCATGCGCAGCCAGGTCTCGGCGGTATAACCGACCGAGCCGGTCACCCGCAACTGCTTGAAAGCGATCGGGTCCAGGGCAACAGTCGAGTCCTTGCCAAAATGGCCGACTTGCGTATAGCGGCCCAAAGGGCGGACAGCCGCCAGACAATTGCGAACCGAGGCCGCGGCTCCGGCACATTCCATGACCAGATCCGCACCGAGACCGCCGGTTTCATCTCCAATCGCCTTTTGCAGATCCTCTTTGTTCACATTGACTACCCTGCCAGCCCCCATCTTCCGCGCCAAGTCGAGCCGTGACAGGTCCGCATCCGTGCCGGCGACGATTGTCCTCACGCCTTGCCCCACCAGCAACTTCAGACAAAGCAGACCAATCGGGCCCGGTCCGGAGAGCAGCACGACGTCGCCCGGTTGCAGCGTGGTCATCTCGCAGACCGCATGCACCGCGGCCGCAAAGGGCTCGCAGACCGCCCCCTCTTCCAGCGGAAATCCGGGCGGCAGGCGAAAGAGTTGGTCCGGACGGGCTACAACATAGCGAGTGAAGGCGCCGTGAACGCCATGTCCCATGCCCCGCCGTTCCCGGCAAAACATAAACTGTCCCTGACGGCAATAGACGCAGCGGCCGCACGTGACGGCTGAGGCGCCCAGGACACAAAACGCCTCACCTGGTTTAATCCCGGTTACCTCTCGTCCGGTCTCGACGACGACTCCCGCGAATTCATGACCCAAAATCACGGGCGGGAAGTTCCGAAAGGTATCGTGATAAACATGCAGGTCCGTGCCGCAAATCCCGCAGGCGGACACCTCAAGTTTGACCTGGTGGGCGCCGCAAACCGGCTCCTCCATTTCCCGAATTTCAACGTTGCCGGGACCGCGGGCTGTTTTTACCAGTGCTTTCATCTTAGGCTGTTGTGGAAGTCGTTTTTCGAACCTGGACACCTGCCAGTTTCTCGTAAAACTGAAGAATCGCCGAATGGTCCTTTTGTCCCAAGCCCTCAACCTTGAGCGCCTTGAGGATTTCCGCGACTTGGGCGGTCAGGAACAAGGGCGCACCCAATTGCCGGCCGGCCTCGAGGGCGTTCGCCAGGTCCTTCAGATGCAGATCGACCTTAAAACCCGGCTCGAAATTGCCGTCCATCACCCGCGACGCTTTCGCGTCAAATACATTGCTTCCGGCCAGGCCGCCGCGGATGGCCGTGAAGATCAAAGCCGGGTCCACTCCGGCCTTCACGCCCAGCACCAGGGCCTCGGCCATGGCGGCGATATGCAAAGCCACCATAACCTGGTTGGCCAGCTTGGTGACATTGCCGCTGCCCACGTTGCCTACCCGCACCACCGACTTGCCCATCGCCAGCAAGAGGTCTTTGCACTCGTTGAAAACTTCCTCCGCGCCGCCCACCATGATCGAGAGGGTGCCATGAATGGCTCCCGGTTCGCCACCGCTGACCGGCGCGTCCAGGAACCGCACGCCTTTGCTCCCCAGGAGATCGCCCATCTCTCGCGCCACCATCGGCGAGATTGAACTCATATCGATAACGGTGGACCCCGGCGCGGCGCCCTCGAGAACGCCGTCTGCCCCAGAGAGCACTTCTTCAACCTCAGGTGAGTTGGGCAGCATGGTGATGAGGGTGCTTGCTTGGCGCGCGATTTCTTTGGGGCTGGCGGACGCCGCGGCACCAACAGTGACAATTTCCTGCACCGCTTGTCGATTCAAATCGTGAACCACTAAAGGGTAACCGGCTTTGAGAAGGTTGCGGGCCATGGGCTTGCCCATGATGCCCAAACCAATAAATCCAATGGTTGCTTTCATGCGGGATATTGCGTTAAAGGAAACTTTCGACGACGGTGATGACGCGGGCCGGCGTTAAACCATAAAGATCGAGCAATTCAGCGTGACTCGTGCCGGAAACGCCAAACTGATCCTCGATGCCCACGCGTTCCAAACGCGTCGGACAACGGCTGAGCGCTTCGAGCACGGCACTGCCCAACCCTCCCACGATACTGTGCTCCTCAACGGTCACCACACCTTTCATGCCTTGGACCTCGCGCTGAATGCCCGTTTGATCCAGAGGTTTCAGAGTGGCCACGTTGATGACCTTGACGGAAACACCTTTTTGTTCCAAAGCGCGGCTCGCTTCCAAGGCAACGGCCACCATGGTCCCCGTGGCAAAGACAACTACGTCACACCCTGGTCTCATGACTTGGATAGGACCGATGGCGAAAGGCGTTTGCTCATTGGTTAGAGAGTTCATGTCGTTTCGGCTTAACCGCAAATAGACCGGCCCGTTGAGCTCCGCCATCGCCCGCACCGCTTTTTTTACCTCAAGGGCATCGCACGGAGAGAGCACAGTCATGTTCGGCAGGGAACGCATCAGCGAAATGTCCTCTACGCTCTGATGGGTCGAACCATCCCCGAAGTCAGACAGTCCAGCGCTGGAACCTACGACCTTGACGTTCACGCGCGGCAGGCAAATCGCCTGGCGAATCTGGTCGTAGGCGCGGCCTGTCGCGAAAACCGCGAAGGAATGGATAAACGGCACCTTCCCCGCCAGCGCCAACCCCGCGGCCGTGCCCGTCATGTTCTGCTCGGCAATGCCCATCTCGAAAAAGCGCTCCGGATACGTCTCCTGGATCACGACACTCATCGTGGATTTGCAGAGATCGGCATCAAGGGCCACTACGTTTTGGTTTCGCGAGGCCAGCTCAAGCAGGGCCTCGCCGTAGGCAGTTCGCGGATTGGTGGTGGTGTTCATGCCGCAGGCGAGGGTCGCTCTTGCAGGACTCGCAGCGTCTCACAGAGTTCGCGCTGCGCCAAATCGTATTGGTCCTGGGTCATCATCCCGTTATGAAAGCCAGGGTTGTTTTCGGCAAAAGAAATGCCCTTCCCTTTGACGGTGTTCGCCAGAATCATGGTCGGACTGCCCCGGCGTTCTTTGGCCTGGCCCAATGCATCCAGGATTTGCGCCATATTGTGGCCGTCAATCTCGAGGACGCTCCAGCCAAAGCCGCGCCATTTCTCGTCGAGGGGTCGTGTGTCAAGACGAACCTTTGTCGCCCCCATGGCTTGCAGCCCGTTGCGATCCAGAATCGCAATGACGTTGTCCAACCGGCGGAAGGCGCTGAACATGGCCGCTTCCCAAACCTGGCCTTCGTTGATCTCTCCGTCGCCCAGAATCACGTAAATCCGGTAGTCCTGGCGATCCAGTTTTGACGCCAAGGCCATGCCGTTCGCCATGGATAACCCCTGGCCCAACGAACCTGTATTCGCCTCCACTCCGGGCGTCTTCAGGCGATCGGGATGCCCTTGCAGCATTGCCCCGAGTTGTTTGACCCGATCCAATTCCGCGAGAGGGAAAAAGCCGCGCTCGGCCAGAGCCGCATAGAGCACCAAAGCAGCGTGGCCCTTGCTCAGAATGAAGCGGTCGCGGTCGGGTTTGTCCGGCCGGACCGGGTCCACATTCATGACCCCGAAGTACAAAGCCGCCACAATATCGGCACACGAACAACTGCCGCCGATATGGCCTGTCTTGCCCACGCCAACCATGCGCACAATGTGTTGCCGCAGCCGGCAGGCCCGGACCTGAAGGTCTCTTAGATCTTGGGTGATGTTCATGACGTAACTAATGCGCCGCGCGTGAATGAACCTTGGCCAGCCGCCACAATTCTTCCGCCCGCGCCTGGATCGCGGCCGCGTCCAAACCAAAATGGGAGAGCAGCGCGCGGTATTTCCGGCCGGAACCGGCAAAGCAGTCCTGCAACCCGACCCGGCGAACCAAGGTCGGGGCGTACTCGGCGACGACCTCGCACACCGCGCTGCCCAGGCCGCCCACGATGCTATGGTCTTCGGCGGTTACTATTCCGACCGTCTGACGCGCCGCGTCGATGATGGCCTGTTTGTCAATGGGCTTGATCGTATGACAATCCAGCACCCGCGCCTGTAGGTCTCGCGCCGCCAGATTCTCCGCCGCTAGCAAGGCCTGCTGCACCATGTTCCCCGTGGCAATAATGGTCAAATCGCCGCCGTCGCGTAACCGAATCATTTTGCCAATCTCGAACTCCACGGGCTCCACATGGATATTGGGGCTCGGATTCCGCCCCAAGCGCATATAGACTGGACCCTGCGTCGCTGCCATGGCGTAAACCGCCGCGCGAGTCGTCACCGGGTCCGACGGTGACAATACGGTCAGGTTCGGCATCGCCCGCATGATGGCAAGGTCTTCGATTCCCTGGTGCGTTACTCCGTCCCCAGCGTTATCGACGCCCGCGTTGGTGGCGACGATTTTCACGTCAAGCCGCGGATAGCACACCGAGGTCCGCACCTGTTCGCAAGCGCGCATGCTCGCAAACACGGCGAACGTGCTGGCGAACGGAATCTTGCCGCTGGCCGCCAAACCGGCCGCGATACAGATCATGTTCTGCTCCGCGACTCCGCAGTTAAAGAAGCGGTCGGGGAAGACGTCGCGAAACTGATAGGTATTCGTGGATTTGGGCACATCCGCGTCAAGGACGACGATGCGCGCATCGCGCTTGCCTAGTTCCACAAGGGCCTGCCCGTAGATGACCCTGTTGGCCTGCGCGCTCCTCATACGTTCATCCTCAACTCTTCCAGCGCCGCCCGAGTTTGGTCGGCATCGGGCGCGCCGCTATGCCAGGAGACCACCCCTTCCATAAAGGACACACCTTTGCCTTTGATCGTGTCCGCGATGATCACTTTTGGCCGGCGGTTTGGCGCTTTGCTCTCGGAAATGGCCGCGTGAATCTGTTGAAAGTCGTGGCCGTTGATGCGTCGCGCTTCCCACCCAAAAGCGCGCCACTTGTCGGCAATCGGCTCGATATCGACGATGGTTGCTGTAACACCGTCGCTTTGGAGTTTGTTGTTGTCGATGATGGCCACCAGATTGTCCAAACCCTGGTGTTGCGAGAACATCGCCGCTTCCCAGAGCAGGCCGGTTTGAAGCTCGCTGTCGCCCAGCATCACGTAAACCCGGTAAGCCTTGCGGTCCATTCTTCCTGCCAGCGCCATGCCGACGGCGCAGGAAAAGCCTTGGCCCAGCGACCCGGTGGTCATATCCACGCCAGGGGTTTTCTTCATGTCCGGGTGTCCCTGCAGGATGCTGTCGATTTCCCGCAACGTCCCAAGACTCTCTTCCGGAAAAAAACCGCGCTCCGCCAGGACCGCATAAAGAGCGGGCGCGCAGTGGCCTTTCGAAAGCAGGAAACGGTCGCGGTCAGACCAGAGCGGCTCCTCCGGCCGAATCCTGAGTTCGTGGAAGTACAGATAAGTGAGGATATCGATCGCCGACAGTGAGCCGCCGCAATGGCCCGATCCCGCGGTCGAAATCATGCGGATGATGTGCGCTCGCAGGCGCCGGGCCTTCCCCTCCAGTTGCTCCACGTCCGGGCTCATCTTCCTCGGTTCAAGTTCTTGGCCATTTCATCTCACTCAGTTCGTTTCGGGCAGACGGCCACTGCCCTGATGGGAGAACCATCGCGGCCCTGGAAGTTCAGCGGGAATCCAATGAAGGTGAATTCGTCCGGGAGAGCGTCCAGGTTGGCCAATCCCTCCACCAACACCATTTCCACATCCCGCGCCAGGAGGATGTGGTGGATTTCATACCAGTCTTTGCCCGGCGTGGGCATGTCCATGCCGAGAAGCCGGAGCTTCCGGGACGCCAGATAGCGCGCGGCTTCAATCGTAAGCGACGGAAACTCGGTAAAGTAATTAGGCGCTCCGAATTGCTTATGCCACCCGGTGGCCACCAATATCTTGGCCCCAGGTTGCAGGTGACTCTCGTGTTGACGGAGGTCATCGTCCGTGATGACTTCGCCCGCCGCCTTGGGCAGCCTCAAAAGGCGCGCAGGCCCGTAAAACCAATCAAGCGGCATTTGGTCGATCGTTTTGCCGTCATCCAGGAAATGGTACATGGCGTCCAGGTGGGTCCCCTGGTGTGTCCCCATGAGCACCTGGCTGATATTAAATTTCATCGTAGCCACCGTGCCGTGCGGGATAATCGCGAGCTTGGGGTCGCTGGGAAAAGTCGGCTGCCCATGCACCAGCGGGTGGGTCAGGTCGATGAGTTTCATGGCCAGAACATAACCGAACCGTTCCGACGCGTATTTAACCAATTTGGAAAAACTTGGGGCAGGATTGGGAAAGTCGTGATGCCAGCCAGGCGGGATCGCCGGAAGAATTGGTCTTGACTGTTGCCGCCGGGGTCGGGAATAATCTGGTTTGAACGGGTTGGCCATTTCGCAGGATTTCCAGCCGCCTCGGTCCTTGGAGTCTGCCGCCGAAGCCCAGGCTCCAATCTCCAGCCGAAGGCAAAATCTTCCCCCCGCGCGGCGAGGGCAACGTCATCAAAATTTCATTTCCACGGCCTTTGCCTCTTTGCGTGGAAGACGCGGATCAGCTCCTCCGCTCCTCCGTAACGCGTCAGTGACGGCGGACCTGGCAAAGGTGGGGTCGCCTCGCCGAGGCGACCATTCCAGCGACAAACACCCTCGGACGGCTCGGCGAGCCGACGGCGAGCCGTCCCTACCCGCCATGACTGACGCATTACTAGGGCGCGCCTTTTCTGCCGGGCAACTCGTTGCGAGTTAAAGGTTTTAACACTTTTTGCGGGACATCCTGGGGAAAGTTTTTTAAGGTCCCGGCATGGCAAAGAGCAAATGTCGGTTCCGTCGG
>JBKQWF010000312.1:0-4285 GCA_052139695.1 Limisphaerales bacterium | reverse complement strand
CGACATGGCGCGGCGTGTAAAACTGGCCGCTCTGCTTGCCCTCGGCGCTGGCGAACTGGCTCAAAAAGTATTCATACACCCGGCCGAGGATGTCCTTTGACCGGCTTTCGCGGTCGCCAAGTCCAATCGTGCCGACGAGGTCAATGAGTTCGCCGAGCCGGTGCTTGTCGAGGGCGGGGCGGGCATACTCCTTGGGCAGCACACCTTTGAGCGTGGGATTGTCCTTTTCAACGGCGACCATCGCATCGTCGAGGTCTTTGCCGATGGTGGGCTGCTTGGCGCGTCCCTGCAAATACGACCAGCGGGCGATTTTGTTCACCCAAAAAATGTTATCGGCGGTGTATTCGTCGCGGTCTTCGGCGTCGGCGGATTTATCCTTGAGCAACGCGGCGTGTTTTTCTTCCAAGGCGTCGGAAATGTACTTGAGAAAAATGAGGCCAAGGACGACGTGCTTGTATTCCCCCGCGTCCATATTGCCCTTGAGCTTTTCAGCGGCGGACCAAAGCGTCGCCTCAAAGCCCAGAGCACCGCCTGGACTGTCGGAAGATTTCATTTTGCTGGGACTCGCCATACCCAAAGTTATAGCGGGTAAGAGGTTGGCATACAATCAAAAGGCATGACGGAAACACCTTCGCAACGTACGCCGCTGTCGTGCGGCGACACTGCTGGTGGCCCGGCGTTTCCCGCATCCACTGCCCGATGGTCGTGATCTTCAAATCGGTAGGTCCCGAAATTTTATCGGTAGATTATCGGTAGATTGGGTGCGATTCGATTACGGGTCGTCACGAGAATTGTCGCCCAGCGCAAACATTCGTTAGCTCCTTTTCTGCCGGCTCGGCAGGAGGATGGCCGTTGGGTATATGCGGTGCCGATGAAATCCCGACATTTTGCCGGGATTGATGTCGGGACTCGGGATTGCGTTCCGTAGTTGTTGCAGCTTTAGAGTCTGCATATTTTATCCTTTTAATAAAGACATAATCGGATTAAATTGTCTCTTATGGAAAGAGAACTTAAACAGGTCATCCGCCAGAAGATCACCGATGCGCTCGCCGCCTCCGTGCCCGCGCATACCCGCCGTGATGTTCATTTGCCAAGCATCAAGGGCAAGGCGATGGCTGTCATCGGTATGCGGCGCAGTGGCAAGACCACCTTCCTTTGGCAATGCCTGGGCAAACGTCTGGAGGATGGCACTCCGCGCGACGCCCTCCTCTATTTCAACTTTGAGGACGAACGTTTGGCAGAGATGACTGCCCAAGAACTGCAACTGGTCGTCGAGGAATACTTCAGCCTGCACCCTGAGCGGCGCGATTCCAAGAGCGTCACTTTTTTTCTCGATGAAATCCAGGAAGTTCCTGGCTGGGAGACTTTCGTTCGTCGGCTGCTGGACACGGAAAAGGTGGAACTATTTCTGTCTGGTTCATCCGCCCGTTTGTTGAGCCGCGAGGTGGCCACCAGTATGCGTGGCCGCGCAATGGAAGTGCTAGTACATCCATTCAGTTTGCGGGAGGCTTTGCGCCATCGCGGAGCGGAACCAAAATCGCCGTGGAACGATCTGCCCAAGGCCACTCGTTCGGCTCTCGACAAACATTTCCGTGCCTATCTTTCGGAAGGGGGATTTCCAGAATCCCAAGGTGTGCCCGTGCGGGATCGCGCCAGCTTGCTGCGCA
Organism: Limisphaerales bacterium; assembly: GCA_052139695.1. Lineage (GTDB taxonomy): Bacteria > Verrucomicrobiota > Verrucomicrobiia > Limisphaerales > Palsa-1400 > PLGF01. The sequence continues at coordinate 2,618 of JBKQWF010000312.1, read as the reverse complement.
CCTACGTGGACGTGGCTATCCTGCGCGACGTGATCGAACGACATGGAGTCACCAATCCAGCCGCACTGCGCTGGCTGCAACGTCACTTGCTCGGAAACCCTGCGGCGCCCTTCAGTGTGCAAAAGTTTTTTGATGCTCTCAAATCCCAGGGATTGCCGGTTGGTAAAAACACGTTGCACGATTACCTCGCACATTTGGAGGACGCATTTTTAGTGCGGACCGTTTCCTTACACACTGCGTCCGAGCGCCAGCGCATGGTCAATCCCCGCAAAGCCTATCCAATAGACCCTGGCCTCATCTCGCTTTATGAGCGCACTGGTCGCGCCAACCTTGGCCATGCCCTCGAAACCGTGATCTTGCTCGAACTGGAACGTCGTGGCTGTGAGATAGATTACATTCGCACTCGCGATGGTTACGAAGTGGACTTTTTTGCCCGCAACCCAGCAGGGGGCGTGACCCTAATCCAGGTTTGCACCGATGTTAGCGATGCGGACACTTACGCCCGCGAAGTCCGCGCCCTCACCGCTGCCGCTACGGAACATCCGGGCGCCATTCCGCTGCTGCTTACGTTCGATACGCTGCCGCCTCGGCCTCCGCTGCCTGCACCGTTGCGCTGGCAACCGGCCATCGCGTGGTTGTTGGGTGACGAACTGCCCCGCAAGCCGCGTTAAAATTGGTTTTAGCACGGGTCAATTTCCATGCGCTGTCGCGCCGCCAGGGATGAAGGTAAAGTTCAGCCAGAGTCAATGCCCTTTAACGGATCGCAGAGGCAAAATATTGTCCGCCGGTGCGGCATCAAATGAAACCCGTTGGGCCATGTTCGCGCTGTGCTGGTCACGGAGATGGCCGTAAACCTTCATGGCCAGTGCTCCGCCGTCTTTATGGCCAAGCCAGCGGCTCACCGTCGGAATGTCCACACCCGACTCAATACAAGTAGTGGCGAACAAGTGGCGCAAGTCGTGATGAGTGAATCGCGGAATTCCAAGTGCTTTGCAAGAGCGGTTGATGGCTCCCTGGCATTCCCGCACGCGCATCACCAGAGCATCCGGCTGTTCGCCCGGCCGGTCAGAGCGGAGGCGCTCCAATAATCGGCTGCAATCGGCAATCATTGGCACGCGACGGGATTCGCTGTTCTTCGTTCCTGTGCCTGGGTCGCCTTTGACGACGATCTCGCCGCGCTCAAAATCGCAATCCGCCCATGTTACATGCGCAGCCTCGCTTTTTACACGCAGGCCAGTATAGGCGAGAAATTCGACCAAGTCCGCGCTGGCCAATCCTGGCCCAAACGGAACGCGACGAATTTCCTCAACGAGCTCTCGAAACTTCTTTTGCGAAGGAAGTGTCAGTTCTTTTCGACCCACGCGGACGCGCTGTAAATTCTCAGCGGCGTTGCTGTAGCGGATGCCCTGCTCGACGCCAATCGCAAGGACGGCTCGCAGCACAATCAGCGTATTGTTGTAATTTGTCGGGCTTGCCTTCTTTGCATAGCGCGAAGCCCATTGCCGACAGTCGTCCTCCGTAAGCTTCCGCACGTCCGTGTCGTTGAGGTCCGGCCAACTTTTCAGCATGGCGGCGAGGCGTTCTTTGTAATACTCCTTGGTGCGTGGTTTGAGGTTTGGATTTCCGTCAAGGCGTTCCAGATATTCCTTCGCTAAATCCCGAAAAGCCGCCTTGCCCTCGGTCAAATGCTGCCGCCCTTCCAACTTGGCGCGCTCCTGTTTTTCCAAGTCGGCCAACTTGAGTTTGGCAACACTCAGGACTTTCGTTTTGAGGCTTTGGCGAATAAGCTTGCCGCCGACTCTGATTCGGGTGAAATATTTCCCTGATGGTGCATAACGAACTAAATTTGCATACGGCGTCTTCTGCCACCGCGATTCGCAGTCGCCTGGCTGAAGTTGTGAGTCATTGTTGCGTTTCATACCTACAGTATCACATTGCAGTATCAGAAAGTCAAGTTTGCATTGTTATTTGTTTCGTAAGTGCTTGTAAATAAACGTGCGGAAGGGTGGCTGAGTGGTTGAAGGCACCTGACTCGAAATCAGGCTTAGGAGCAATCCTAACGTGGGTTCGAATCCCACCCCTTCCGCCAAATATTCTAATTTTAATAATTAGAGTAATGTTTATAGGGCCTTCCTTGTTTTCTTCGCTGACGACACAAAAGGGGTGATCGGGAATCACGCCGTGAAAATATTCGCGAGCGATATTTTGAATCGGTGAAAAGTCGGTTGCCATTTAATCCTCAAACGGATTAAGCACGGGCACTTCCGGAAAATCCTGCGTGTTGCGCGTGACCACGGTTAATCCCCGGCTCAAGGCGATGGCGGCGATCTGTGTGTCCGGGTAGCCGCGAGGTTTTTGTTTCAAGGCAGGACGCGAAACATATTCACCCCATACTTTGGCCGCTTCCGCGTCAAACGGAACCACGGTCTCCCCGAACTCGCGGATAAAATGATCCACTTCCGCCAGCAAACGGACGCGCTGTTCCTTGGGCGCGTTATGCGCTCACCAAGCGGACTGGCGGCGCATTGATCTTCGTAGTGTGGCTGACTGACTTGCGGCGTACGATACCCAATTGCGTCGGTATAGTTGGCTCTCGGGCATCCGCGACGTTGGATTAC